>NZ_JASJVI010000108.1:0-9738 GCF_035019865.1 Cryobacterium sp. 10I5 | reverse complement strand
ACCAATGAGACCGGTCCCGCCCTCGCCGCCGACTGGGTGAGTGTCGGCGGCGACATGTTCCTTCGTGGCGGGTTCACGGCGACCGGGCACGGCGATATGGGTGCGGTGCGTTTCCTGGGTGCGCAGATCACCGGACAGTTGAATTTGAGTGGCGCGATCCTGACCAATGAGACCGGTCCCGCCCTCGCCGCCGACAGGGTGAGTGTCCGCGGCAACATGTCCCTTGATGACGGGTTCACCGCGACCGGGCACGGCAATGATGGTGCGGTGCGTTTCCCGAGTGCGCAGATTACCGGACAGTTGAGCTTGAGTGGCGCGATCCTGACCAATGAGACCGGTCCCGCCCTCGCCGCCGACAGGGTGAGTGTCGGCGGCGACATGTTCCTTCGTGGCGGGTTCACCGCGACCGGGCACGGCGATGATGGTGCGGTGCGTTTCTTGGGTGCGCAGATCACCGGCCGGCTATGGGTGGCTTATGTGACTCTCGGTCGGGCGATCGGCGGCACGGGATGGGTGGTTGACGGGCTCACCTATGACGGGTACCCGACGGCGAGGTTCACGAGGTGGCTGGACTTCCTGCGGGACGGCACGACCTCCTACGCGGCGCAACCATACCAGCAGTTAGCCGCCGTTGCGCGCGCTGCCGGCCACGACGCGGACGCCCGCCGTGCACTCATCGCCCAACGTGACGACCAGGTCAAACGCGGCACACTAACCGGGCTCGCGAAAGCGTGGGCACGGTTCACCAAACTCGCCCTCGGGTATGGATACCAGCCCTGGCGTGCACTGATCGGCGTCGCCGGTAGTCTGCTGATCGCAATCCTGGTCACCTCTTTCGTACCCGGGGCGCTGGCTGTAGTCACGACTAGTACGACAAACGAGCTGATCAGCACTCCGTGCACCGGCATCCAGACATTCCAGATCGCTGTCGATATGACCATCCCGCTGGTGTCCACCGGCACCGGATCAGCATGCCACATCACCTCCACCGTCGGCGGCCAAACCGTCGGCGGGATCGGCGTGTTCCTCACGCTCGCTGGCTGGGCGCTCACCGCACTCTTCGCCGCAGGCTTCACCCGCGCCATCCGCCAAGCATAAGTTCGCCCGTTCGCGCACGATGCGCTGACAGTTGTCTCGAAACCTGAGCGCCTCGAAACGCATGGGATCCGAGACGGTCCCGCCGCTAACCGCGCCGCCGAGCGGTCACAGAACACCGCCAATTACCGATCAACTCCACAGTCGTGGGCGGTCTTGCCCGAAACCTTCTCGGAGAACATCTTGTCCACGGCACCGAGAGCTTCGACCTGTCGAGCTTCGTTCTGGTCGGCGGCGCTGACGCGCACGTAACCGACCACCTGCCCTTTGTGTCCAGTCATGATTAAGATCCCCCGTCGCTTCTGTCCAACTATGTCGGTGAGCCACCCTGATTGACACGATTTCGCAGGACTCTTGGACTGCTCAATTGGGTACACCCTGATGGACAGACAAGCAGGCGATCTTCTCACCATTTAGCAGTGGGCAGCACGATGCTGATAGTCGAACGTGCTGGATGAAGCGGCACAGGGTCGCACTGGCAACAAGTGCGCCTCGGGCCGCCGGCTACTACGAGTGGCACCAGGTCGAGGATACGCAGCTCGAGGCGCGTCAGCTGAGGTCCATGACCGCATGCCCGTGGTCTTGACCCAGGACTTGTGGGACCGATGGCTACGCACGGAGAAGTTCAGTGACATTGAGGAATCCCTTTCGATGCTTAACCGCAGCACCCGAGCTGCTGCCAAGACCGTGACGGTGTATCCCTTCGCCCGGTCAGTCAACGATGTCCCCACTCTCGGCGAGGCCCCTAACCTCATCGCGCATGCGGCCAAGATCGGGCAGCCCAGCATCCATCGCGAACCACTCAAGCCCCTCGAACGGGGGTGTTGCGCCGCGGACCGGGAGGTCAGTTTAAGCGGGCGCCGTGGTCGTCTTCCGAAACTTCCGCTTTTCCGGATTCCTCCGGCTGCCAGCTTTTTCCTTCCTCGTCGATAGGCTTGCCAATGTCGGGGGTGCGTGGCGGCAGAGCCCGCGGGCGCAGCGGCAGAAACAGGAGTGACATCGCATGCCGCACAATCGGATTATCGACAACAGCCGCGTTGAGTTGGCCTCGACGCTGCGCAACGTCGCGAGGGATTTCAAGCATCTGTCTATCGCCACGGGCTACTGGGATCTGCCCGGAACGCAAGAGATCCTCGACGCAGTCAAGGACTACGAGAAGATCCGGCTGTTGATCGGCCAGGAGCCGCTGAGCCCACGGAACAAGAGGAATCTCAAGATCGAGGTCCCCGAACCGGGCTTCCCTGACCAAGACTTCACGTCTGATCTCACCCAATTCAACGATGACGAACTCAGAGGAACCGTTGTAGCGATCAAACGGCTCATTGCTGAGGGGAGGCTTGAAGTGCGTGTCTATCGCCGCTCCTTCCTCCACGCCAAGGCCTACATCTTCGGCAACTACTCAAGCAATGGTGCCGTTGGCGTTATCGGTTCATCTAACTTCACGAAGGCTGGCCTTACCACTAACACGGAGCTCAACGCTCTCGAAGACAATCACATGCTCGTCAAGTTCCAGCCGCATGTAGAGACAGACGAGCACGGCCATCTCAGCTGGTTTGATGGACTCTGGCAGGACGAGCTGAACGAGAATTGGGATGGGCGCTTCACGGAAATGCTTGGTGATTCCCCGGTCGGAGACCTGACATTCGGCGCATATGACACCTACATCAAGACTTTGATGGAGGTATATCCAGATGAGTTGCTTCCGCCGGAGCAGCTTGCTCCGGATGTCAAAGATGTCCTCTTCTCTTTCCAGTACCGCAATGCCCAAATCTTAATCAACAAGCTCGAACGCATGGGGCTGGCGATGTTGTCCGACTCCGTCGGTCTCGGTAAGACCATCACCTCGGGTGCAGTGATTAATCACTATAAGGAAAAGGGGGCTACCCGCATTTGCGTGATCGCCCCGGCGAGCCTGAAGACGCAGTGGGTACAGGACCTCGCCGAGCGATTCGGGCTTGTGCAAGGCTTTGAGGTGATTTCGCAACAAGACTCCAGCGCGATAGACCGGGCACGCGAACTCGATAAGTACAAGTCGGTCGATCTGTTCGTGGTCGATGAAGCTCACAACCTTCGCAACCCGAGCGGCAAGCGCCACCAGCAGCTGCTGGAGTGGTTCATCTCCAATCCTGCAAGCAAGGTCCTTTTTCTCACGGCAACACCGATAAACAACAGTCTCATCGACTTTGTGAGTCAGATTCAGCTTGCAAGCAAAGGCAGCCTCGAGTCAATCAATGTTGACTATCGAGATGAGAATGGGAATCTCCTGAAGACTGATTTCTTCTACGCTCTGGCGCAGATTCAGAGCCGCATTAAGCGCGCAGAGAAGCTAGGCCAGCCGTTCAACTGGAATTCGATCTCTGCGGTTGTGGCCTCGGGCTTGCGCCACTACCTCGTGCGCACGACGCGCCAAGGCGTTAAGCAGATGGGAGGAATTGTGCTGCCCGACGGCTCACGTTATGACTTCCCGGAAAGCGTCGTTGAGCAGATTGGCTACGAATACAGCGGCGACGCACAGAAGGCGACCGACCAAACCATTGGGGCCGTGCTGAGCGTATTTGAGGGTCTTGATCCGAGGAGGCTGGACCTCGATGCGCTGTTGGACCAGACTCAACGTTCCGAACACCCGCTGGATACCCTCCCGAGGGGAGGCGTCCCCATTACGGACGACTACGTGGGCAACGTCTTCGCGAATATCTTCCAGATCGTTTTGCTTTTTGGCTTCACTCCTTACCGTCCCGAGATCTATCAGCGCCGCATATATGGCAAGTCCATGGAGGAGATCCGTGCGCTTGGTTTGAAAGGCGATGAGTCGTTCAAGATCCAGAGCCAACTCTCAATCCACAACATGATTCGCGTCACATGGTTGAAACGTCTGGAGTCGAGCCAGACTGCGCTGCGAAAAAGCATTGGGAACTACCGCACGAAGTTGGAACGGTTCGAAGGGTTCCTCGACCAAGGCAAAATCCTCAGCTTCAAGGAGATCGAGGCCGTCACAGCCGAGTTTGGCGAGGACGTCGAAGTTTCTGGAATAGATTCAGACGCATTCACAGACGCCGATCCACTCGTCTATGACATAGATGCGATGAAGAAGGACCTTGTCCGAGATCGCGAGATCGCTACTCGCTTGAGTGAGGTCCTCGATTCCATTGCTGGATACGACAACAAGTTGCGAGCCTTCGCTGACTATCTGAATGAGGCAATGGCGAGCAACGATCCCGCTAGAAGGAAAGTTGTGGTGTTCAGCTACTTTTCCGACACCATTAAGTACCTGGAAGAATCACTGCCATCGCTCGTCAATGACAAGAGCTTCCGTGATCGAGCTGCATTCGTCGTTGGCGGCATGTCCGGCGTGGAGCAGATCACCCGTCGGTTTGCGCCGAAGGCAAAGAAATACAATCTTGCAGACGACGAAACAGAGTTGGACTACCTCTTCGCAACGGACGTGCTCAGCGAGGGCCAGAACCTTCAGGATGCTGGATCTCTAGTCAACTATGACCTGCATTGGAATCCCGTTCGCATGATTCAGCGAAATGGTCGTATTAACCGTCTTGGCTCCATGTTCGATGAGGTCTACGTGTCAAACATGAAGCCAGAGGACAACCTTGAGGCATACCTCAAATTGCTCAATCGCTTGAATCGCAAGATCAACACCATCAAGCACACCATCGGGTTGGACCAAGATGTGCTCGAAAAGGGTCAAGTCAACGCCAAAGAGTTCGTTGAGCAACACGACGCATCCGACCTTTTGCAGATACTCGAAGCTGAGCATGATGGGGACGATACTGCGAGATCGACCACCGAATTCGACCCAGCAGATTTATACGGAGTTGATGCGGATGCGGCTCTGGAGAAGTTGGAGGAGAAAGAGGACAAGTTCTTCGTAGAAGACGACTTTGTCTTCGATCTCCGGGCTTTTGTGGCCGCTAACGCCTCCAACCCAGCTGAGATCGAACGCGTGCGTGCTCTCCCACTCGGCAAATGGGGTTACCTCCCCGAAGGCTCCAAGCTCGAGGCGCCCGGGCATGTGCTCGGCCTTGCGAAGGCCGAGGGAAAGATAACGCTCACTGGGAGAGTAGTGACTGACACTCACTTTGTCGCCGTGGACACGTCAACATCCGCATATCGCACAATCTCAATTCAAGATTCCGAAGCGCTTAAGAGCATCCGGGCAACCTCGGACAACGACAAGCGAAGACTCGACAAGATCTCAATCGATCGGGTTCTTGCCGCCCGCAGGGTTGTAGCCGCCACCAGAGCTCAGGCCGGAAAAAGTGTCGCGGCATACAGCCCAAAGCCATCCGAGCGGGAAGCGCTTGGGTTCTTCGAATCAGTACTTCCGGGGCGGAGCCTCCTAAAGCTCGTCACTACCAAGGTCACTAATAAGAAAGAAGTCCAGGATCTGCAAGCATTGACACGCAAGGCCCGCATCGAGATGAAGCTGCACGGCCAAATGCTCGGGTCCACGATTGCGGCAATGGACAGACTCAGTGCCGTTCTAGCTGATAAGCAGATCGATACAGCTGAAATGTACGAGGTAACGGGAGTTTTGTTCTATGCACAGCAGTGAGTTGATTGAGCGGTTCAACGGGCTGCTCGCCGAAATGGGCCAAAAGAGCTCATTGGACGCTGGCCTGCGTCTCGCCAAGCTATTCATGGAATTAGTGACGCCGTCGGCCGCGAGTATCGATCCCGACAGGGTCGTGGACTCAAGCGTCCTCGACGTCCTTAGCCTAGGCAACTCGAAGATGGACAATTGGTTCGTCGCCCACCCTTACCTCGGAGGGCACTACTCGGCGTTCCAACTCTTCGATAGCTCTCATGAGCAGGTTGAGTCTAAGTTTTACCAACTCAACCAACGCACGAGCAAGCACCTCATCGCGGGCGCGGTCCACCTCACTCCCAACTGGGAGGACAATACCCTCTTGACGCGGAACGCCGACTGGCGAGTCGGGATCGACTTCTTTCTCACTCACGACGCCAAGGCGCTGCTCGTGGTCCTGAGTCTGGAGGGGAACCTTCGCGTAGTCGAGCTGAGTGAGCGCTTGACCTCGACTCAAGCCGGAATTCTCGCGAAGGTCACGGGGGCAGGGGACTTGCCAACCCGCGAGGCGGTTCATGCGACGCTGTGGGATGCCTTCGCAATCCGAGAGGTCAATAGGGACTTCTACCAAGGTGTTGCTGCCTTCTTCGATGAGCTGCGTGAGAAGCTGATCCAGGATAAGCGCGACGAAGAGGACGCCAAACTTTTCACCAGCAGACTTATTGGACGACTGCTATTTGTCTGGTTTCTACGCCGGAAGGGCCTCATCGCGGACGGCCGGGCGTACTTCGACCCAACTGGGCGCACTGCGACCAATTACTACGACGAAGTTCTGAAGCGACTCTTTTACGGGATTCTGAACACACCTGTCAAGGAGCGGATTTCTGCAAAGGACCTCGAGACTCCTTACTTGAACGGCGGTTTGTTCGAATTCCACTCGAATGACTGGGCTGGCGACACGATCGAGTTCCCCGATGGCTTCTTCACGCGCCTTTACGAACACTTCGACCGGTTCAACTTCACCACCGACGAGTCGAGTCCCGATTACGAACAGGTGGCGATCGACCCTGAGATGCTGGGCCGCGTCTTCGAGAGTCTCTTGGCGACTCAACGGACGGAGACTGGAGAATCTGCCCGCAAGGCGAAGGGCACCTTCTACACACCGCGTGAAGTGGTGGCATACATGTGCAAAGAGGCCCTGCGGCAACACCTCTACTCGAAGCTCGATAATGGCGAATGGAACCCCGGCATCGACAAGCTTCTCGACTCGTCCTACGCATATGTGGCTCGACAGCACAGCAACTTCAAGCGTGACTTGTGGGGCAAGGAGAACGTGAAAATCGTAGTCCCCAAGGTTTTGGCCGCCATCGACGAACTGAAAATTCTCGATCCTGCATGTGGCTCCGGCGCCTTCCCCCTCGGCATGGTTCACCTCCTGACCCGCACCTTAGAACGGCTTGACGCTCGGTTCGATCCCTACAAGACCAAGCTTCGAATCATCAAGGACAGCATCTACGGCGTCGACATCGAACCAATGGCGATCGAGATTGCCAAGCTGCGGACGTGGCTCGCCCTTGTCGTCGACGAAGCGGATCTCAAGAACGTCGACCCCCTGCCCAACTTGGACTTCAAGTTTGTCTGCGCCAACAGCCTCATCTCACTGACGCCTGAGCACGAAGGTCTGGAGTTCGGCGTGGACACAGACTTGGACGAGAAGTTGGCAGACATCCGGACGTCTTACTTCGAGACGTCATCGCCTCTAAAGAAGAAGAAGCTCAAGGAAGAGTATTACAAGCTCACTCAGCCTTCCTTTGCATCCGACTTGGACCTTCGGACTCGACAGCTCAATAGCTTCGATCCCTTCAAGTTCTCTGGCCCCGCCCAGTTCTTTGACCCAATGCAAATGTTTGGAGTTGACTCATTCGACATCGTTGTCGGAAACCCGCCTTACATCGGAGAGGACGGCAACAAGGCCGTCTTTGATGCGGTAAAAGGTACACGTCTTCGCGACAGGTTCTACCTCGGGAAGATGGACTTCTTCTACTTCTTCATCCACTTGGGCATCGATCTACTGCGCGACGACGGGGTCCTCGTATTCATCACCACGAACTACTACCCAACGGCGAATGGCGCGTTCAAGCTCCGATCTGATCTTGCCGAGCGCACAAGGATATTGAAACTCGTGAATTTCAACGAGCTAACAGTATTTGATTCGGCTCGGGGACAACACGACATGATCACCGTTCTCAGCAAGTCCAAGGACAACGCCGATTACTGGTGCAAGCAGATTGTCATGAAGGCGTCCGCTGATGTGGATCAGTCCCAGCTAGAGCGATTGCTTCGATCTGATTCCGACCTCGCGATCTCTGCTGAAGTCCACGTGAACGACCTGTTTGACGGTGCCAGGAAGTACATTCGCTTCGCGACGCAGACAGACGTTGGAACCGCGTTAGTGAAGATGAGTAACGCCGGCCAGGGGCTTGGCTCCATTCTGGAGATCAATCAAGGAGTCGCACCTAATCCCAAGGAGGTAACCGCGAGTGCCAAGAAGAGGTTCCCCTCTATTGCCGAAGCGGCTGGCACTCCGCTTTTCGTTCTTCCGCGGGGGACTTCGGGATTCGCTCACGCGAAGCCGCTCTTCACCAACTCTGACATCAGTCGATTCATAACCAAGACAGAGGCTTCACAGGAGCTTCTGTACCTAGGCCGAGGCTCCGTTCCGACGCAGGCAGAGCTTACTCACCTGGAGAGGTTCAAGCAGATTCTGACCGCTCGCCGTGAGTTCAACCCGGCGATGAGCAAGCGTCCACTGCCTTGGTATCAACTCCACTGGCCAAGAGACGAGCGCATCTTCACTGGACCGAAGATCGTCGCTCCGTACCGGTCCCTGAACAACACGTTCGCCTATACCCGCGACGAGTGGTACGGCCTCACAGACGTCTACTTTCTGACGCTGGCGACCGAGGACATTGATCTACTCTTCGCGCTCTTGGGGATCCTGAACTCGGACCTGCTGTATACCTGGCTGTACTTCCGAGGAAAGCAGAAAGGTGGAATGCTCGAACTTTTCCAGACGCCGCTTTCGGAGATCCCCATTGCGCGCAACCCCGATCTAGAAATGTTGATCGCGAATTTGGCTCGGGAGGTGCACGAAAGTCTCTCTGAAGATCTAACGTCGTCCACAGCCGATGTCGAAGCTGAAATCAACGAACTTGTATATCGACTCTACGGTTTGAACGATGGCGAAGTTGCTGCGGTGCGTGTTTTCGTAAACTCTCGAGCAGTCACACGGCGGTTGGATCCAGGATCTGTCGCCGCAGAGGGTGCGTGACCCTCGACTGCCCGAGTCGCGTTTTACCGCCGATCAGATGCCCTATTCAAGATCCGGAGGTTCGCGGCGCAAATTGTTCAATCATGGAAGGCGGAGAGCTCGCCTTCGAGGCGCGATACAGGCGGTTGGTAGGGCAGAGTCGATAGTAACCCTAGCTCCCGCGGAGGTCCGCCACTACTTCCGGGAACGCCCATGAAGTTCCAGGGTGCGGGAAACGAATCTCAGGCGCAGGCCGACTCGCAGAGCAGGCATGCTTGGAGCATGGAACACCCTGATCAACGCCCGGCTGCCGAGGTCCGAATTGGTGAACTGATCACGCTCTGGGACGGCACGGGGTACCGGGTCCGAGAGGTCGCTCCTTCCGCATCCGGCAAGATCATTGAGATCGAGGCAATCGTAGAAGCTGTAGTCCCTGGTGGACCTGAACTCGGTCGCCGGTTCAGGCTCCGCAAGCGAGCCGGGACGAAGCTGACAGTCGAGCGTGCTGGCTGAAACGGTCCGACGACTGCGAACCAACTTGCTTGCTGGACTGCCGATCAGTATTTTGCGTTGGTCAGCGGAATGGCCGGGTCGGTAAATCGCGTTTCCGCAAGCCGATAGCCGGCGCCTGCGCGGCACAAACGCCGAACGGGGCGTCACATCTGGAGGAAGCTCCCCAGGATGGACACGAGCGCCCGTGCGTCGCCGCCGTGCAGCAGCCAGTCCACCGGTGTCATCCGTTCGCCGTCGACCCGCAGATCCTCTTGTGGGGTCCTCATGAAACCCTTGATGC
>NZ_JASJVI010000107.1:0-9807 GCF_035019865.1 Cryobacterium sp. 10I5 | reverse complement strand
CGCCCGCGCCCATCCCCCTGCTCGTGACCCTGCCACGCAGCCTCGCCCTCGTCCTCCTCGCCGTCTTCGCCGCCGTGCACCTTCTGCTCGCCTTCGGAGACCCCGGGCCCGTTGACACCCGGCCCCTCACGGCGTTCGGCCTGCTGCTGATCGTCGTCGCCGCGGTGTGGCTCCTGGCCGTCGTCCCCGACCCGATTCCCCGGTGGGCGCCCCTCACGGTGATCCTGATCGCCACAGCCGGGGCCGCGCTCGCCTCGGTCGCCGTCGCCCCGGCATCCGCCCAACCGTTCGCGCACTGGGCGTTCGGCGCGGTCACCCTTCTGCTCGTCCTGCTCGCCACCCGCGGGCGGCCCGGTCCGGCCTGGGCCGGCTACGGCCTGCTCGTCGCGGTCGGGCTCGGCTGGGCGCTGCTTAACGGCCTGGGCGTCGCCGACGGCCTCACCCTCGTCGTGCGTCACGCCGCCACCCTGCTCGCCGGCGCGGTCTTCGCCGTCGGGCTCACCCGTTCGACCCGCACCCTCGCCGTGCTCAACCGGGAGCGTGCGGTGTCGATCGCGGCCACCGCGAGCGACGTGGCCGCCCTCACCGAACGGGAAACGGAACTCGCCCGGGTCAACGGCCTCGCCCGGCCTGCCCTGGAGCGCCTCGCGGGCGGGGAGGACCTCGACCCGCCGCTCCGCGCCGAGTGCCTCATCGTCGAGGCCACCCTGCGCGACGCCATCCGGGCCAGGACGCTCTTCGTCGAACCCGTGATCACCGCCGCCCGCGCCGCACGGCTCCGCGGCGTCGACGTCACCCTGCTCGACGACTCCGGCGGCCGGCCCCCCGAGGCGCTCGCCGCGGTCGCGGACATCGTCGCCGGCCAGCTCGATCTGCTCGACGCCGGTCGCCTCACCGCGCGGCTCCTCCCGCCCGGCCGCGACGACGTCGCTTCCCTCGTCGTCGAGTCCACGGGTTCCCGGATGCTGACGGTTTCGCCGGTCGGACGGCTCCGTACCCCCTGATTGTGGGTCTGCGCTCACGCTCAATGCGAGTTACCGTTGGTAGTCACCACTTTTTCCCGAGCGCGGATCGATTTGTACGCTGCGTGCGCTCGCGGTTCTCTGCAGCTTCAGCCGGCGGGGGAGGATCGCGTGGCTTCACTGACCGAGATTCTGATCCTGCACGGGCTACTGCCGATCGAGAGCCTTGACACCCTGATGGCCGGTGACCCGGCCGACGAAAGCGCCGTGCGTGCACTCGTCGACTCCGGGGTGATCACCGAGGCCCAGTTCGCCAGGGCCCGTGCCGAGCAGGCCGGACTCGCCTTCGTTGAGCTCATCGACTTCCCCGTGGACCGGACGGCCGTCGCCCTTGTCACCCCGGTAATGTGCCGCAGGCACCAGGTGCTGCCGATCGCCATCGAGGGTGGCCGGCTCGTTCTGGCCATGGTCGACCCCGGGGACGTTTTCGCGGTCGACGACGTGCGCGAGTCCGCACGGATGCGGGTCATCCCCGTCGTCGCCGAGAAGGGCGACCTGCTCGCGGCGATCGCCCGCTACCACCGCGCCGACGACGAGCTCAGCAACCTCACTACCACGATGGAGGACGAACAGGCCAGCGTCGAAGCCCCCTCGGCGTTCGGGGTCTCGGACTCCATCGACGACGACGCCCCGATCGTGCGCTTTGTCAACCTGCTGGTGAGCCAGGCGATCCAGGACAAGGCCTCCGACATCCACATCGAGCCCGCCGAGCACAACCTGCGGGTGCGGTACCGCATCGACGGGGTGCTGCACGAGATGCAGAGGGCGCCGAAGAGCATCCAGAACGGCGTCATCTCGCGCCTCAAGATCATGAGCGACATCGACATCGCCGAGCGTCGGAAGCCCCAGGACGGCCGCATGTCGGTCAGCCACGGCGGCCGGCAGATCGACCTCCGCGTCGCGACCTTGCCCACAGTGTGGGGCGAGAAGATCGTCATGCGAATCCTCGACAACTCCTCGACGACGATGGATTTGCACGCCCTGAACCTGCTCGAGCACAACTACGAGGCGTACAAGAAGTCGTATACGAAGCCCTACGGGATGATCCTCGTCACGGGCCCGACCGGGTCCGGCAAGTCGACCACCCTGTACACCACGCTCAACTCGGTCGCCCGCCCGGAGATCAATGTGATCACGGTCGAGGACCCGGTCGAGTACCGGATGAAAGACATCAACCAGGTGCAGGTGAACCCGAAAGCGGGGCTCACCTTCGCGAGCGCGCTGCGGTCCATCCTCCGCAGCGACCCCGACGTCGTGCTCCTCGGCGAGATCCGCGACCACGAGACCGCGCAGATCGCGATCGAAGCCTCGCTCACCGGCCACCTCGTGCTTTCGACCCTGCACACCAACGACGCCCCGAGCGCGATCACGCGCCTCACCGAGATGGGCATCGAGCCCTTCCTCGTCGGTTCTGCCCTCGACTGCGTTGTCGCCCAGCGCCTCGCCCGCCGCCTCTGCGACCGCTGCAAGGCCCCCGCCGAAGTCACCGTCGAGCGCCTCAACCAGCTGAGATTCGGGTTCGACCCGACCCAGCCGTTGCCGGTGCTTTACCAGCCGATCGGCTGCCAGAACTGCTCGAAGACCGGCTACCGAGGCCGGCTCGCCGTGCACGAGGTCATGACGGTCTCCGAGAACATCGAACGGCTCGCCGTCGACCGCGCCTCGAGCGCGGACATCGGCCGGGCCGCCCGGGCGGAAGGAATGATTTCCCTCCGCGATGACGGCTGGGAGAAGGTCCGCATGGGCCTGACCTCAATCGAAGAGATTCTGCGAGTCGTTGCATAGCGCTCGTCGCATGCCGAAAGGAAAGAACGCATGGACAGGCCAAAGGAAGGTCCCCCTGTTGAGCCCGGAGCTGATGTCTCCTGGTGGGATCAGATCGCCGCGAGCCCCGGCCAACTCACCGAGGCCGAAGTCGCCGCGCAGGAGCGCGCGGCGCTCCTGCGCAAGGCCTCGGACGATCTAACCGCTGAGCGTGCCGGTTCCGAATACGGCGCTACCGGCGGCCACGGCTTCGAGCGCCGCAGCGAACGCCGCACTGCATCCATGTACCCCGAGACCGGACCGGGTGCTCTCGGGGCCGCGCCGACGTTCGCAGACACGTGGCAGGTCGCGCCCGTTGCAGCCGACCAGGATCTCGAGGACGCCGACCTGACGGATGCCCCCGCACCCCAGCCCGCGACGCGGCTGACCCCCGCCGAATCATTGCCTGCGCGCTCGCACGCCGACCCGTGGGTATTCGAAGCTACCCGGGGCGACTTCGCGCCCACCGCCATGTCGCCCTTCGAGATCGCGCCGCCTTCGGATACGCCCACCACCGAACTCTTCGACCTTACGCCCAGTGTGCGACCGACCGGTTCCGGTCGACGCGCGGCGATTGTCGCTGAGCCCGACGCGTCCACCGAGGGGGTGCGCGGTCGCGCCCCCGTGCACATCGGCCCCGACGGTCGTCAGGCCGACCCCGACCTGATCGACGCGCTCAGCCTGGTTCTTGAGCTCGAGGCATCCGACCTGCACATCACCGTCGGAGCGCCGCCTACCATTCGTATCGACGGAGCCCTGCGACCCATCGAAGGACTGTCGGCCTGGATGCCAGACAAGGTCAGGACGGCACTGCACAGCATCATTTCGCCCGCCGATCTGGCCCGATTCGAAGACGACCGCGAGCTCGACTTCGCCTACACCGCAGCCGGCGCCCGGTTCCGGGTGAATTTCTACCACCAGCGCAACTCGATCGGCGCGGCATTCCGTCTCATCCCGCGCGAGATCAAGCCGCTCAAGGAACTCGGCGTGCCCGAGTCCGTAGGCAAGTTCTCCCTGATGCCGCGTGGCCTGGTCCTGGTCACCGGTCCCACCGGTTCGGGCAAGTCCACGACGCTCGCCGCCATGGTCGACCTCGCCAACGCCACCCGCCCCGATCACATCGTCACCGTCGAGGACCCGATCGAGTTCCTGCACAAGCACAAGAAGTCGCTTGTCAACCAGCGCGAGGTCGGGCACGACACCAAGAGCTTCGCCGCCGCGCTCAAGCACGTGCTGCGTCAGGACCCCGACATCATCCTGATCGGCGAGCTCCGCGACCTCGAGACCATCTCCGTGGCCTTGACCGCCGCCGAGACCGGCCACCTCGTCTTCGCGACCCTCCACACCCAGGATGCCGCCCAGACCATCGACCGCATGATCGATGTGTTCCCGCCGCATCAGCAGGGCCAGATTCGCACGCAGCTCGCGGCGACCCTGCGCGGCGTGGTCTGCCAGACCCTGGTCAAGCGGGCGAATCACCGGGGTCGGGTGGTTGCCACCGAGATCCTTGTCACGACGCCGGCCATCGCGAACCTGATCCGCGAGGGCAAGACCCACCAGATCGCGTCCATGATGCAGTCGGGCGCCGCCGACGGCATGCACACGATGGACCAGCACCTCGCTGAACTCGTGGATGCCGGTCAGATCACTCGTCAGGCAGCCATCGACAAGGCGCACGATGTCGACAGTCTGCAGCAGCTGATCAAGCGCACCACCAGCGCGGCGGACATCTCCTGGGGGACGACGGACGACGCAGGCCAGGGCGACAACTACTCGACTCCGCAGCGCTGATGTCCACCGCACAAGCCTGGGCCTACGTCGGCCGCGACAAGAGCGGCAAGACCGTCAAGGGCAAACTGGACGCCTCCAGCGAGGCGGCTGTCGTGAGTCGCTTGGGCGCTCTGGGAATCTCCCCGCTTTCAATCAAGGAGTCCGGTGAGGGCACAGGCCTCAATCGAGAGATCTCCATTTCGGGATTCAGCAAGGGTGTCGGCCTCAAAGACCTCGCGATCATGAGCCGCCAGATGGCCACGATGATCGGCTCGGGACTGTCCCTGCTGCGCACGCTCAATATCCTGGCCGAACAGACCGAAAGCAAGCCGCTCGCCAAGATCCTCTCCCAGGTGCGAGACGATGTGGAGACCGGAATCTCGATCTCCACTGCCTTCGGCAAGCACAGTCGGGAGTTCCCGCCGATCATGATCAACATGGTGCGGGCCGGGGAGACCGGCGGTTTCCTCGACCGGGCACTCGAATCGATCGCGGACAACTTCGAGAAGGAGGTCAAGCTACGAGGGACCATCAAGTCGGCGATGACCTACCCGGTGATCGTGCTCCTCATGTCGCTCGCGTCCGTGATGATCATGCTCATCTTCATCGTGCCGATCTTCGAGGACATGTTCAAGGGCCTGGGCAGCGGACTACCGGTTCCGACGATGATCCTGGTCAACCTGTCGCACTCGATGGTCGTCGTGGGCCCCATTCTCGTCGTGGCCATCGTAGTATTCAGCATTTGGTGGAAGAAGAACAAGAACCTCGACCGGGTGCGCCGGGTCGTGGACCCGGTCAGGCTCAAGCTGCCCGTGTTCGGCTCCCTACTCAAGAAGATCGCCGTCGCCCGATTCGCCCGCAACTTCGCCAACATGATCGGCGCCGGCGTTCCTATTCTGCAGGCCCTCAAGATCGTCGGTGAGACCTCGGGAAACTGGGTCGTCCAGGATGCCCTCGCCAAGGTGGCCGACTCCGTGCGCGAGGGCCAGTCGATCTCGGCTCCCCTTTTGGCCCAGCCGGTCTTCCCGCCGATGGTCACCCAGATGATCGCTGTCGGCGAGGACGCCGGTTCGCTGGAGACAATGCTGAACAAGATCGCGGACTTCTACGACCAGGAGGTCGAGTCGTCGACCGAGCAGCTTACCGCGGCCATCGAGCCGCTGATGATCGCGTTCCTGGGCGTCATCATCGGTGGCATGGTCATCGCGCTCTACATGCCGATCTTCAGCATCGCGAGTGCCATCAAATAGCCGCAGAGCCGGCGAGTGCCGCGGCACCACATTGTATACAAAATTCGAAAAGAAGCCATACCCCAGCACTGGGGGTGGGGGATCGGTAAAATACCCCTCTTTCTTGGGTCGCAGCTGTTAATAACCTGCAAATATTATAGAAGTCCGATCGACCGACGGCCGGTTCGCTGATACCAAACGAATGGAATACACAGTGCTAGCTCGTAGCCTCGCCGCCCTCAACCGCCGCCGGAACGACCCGGAATCCAACGAAAAGGGTTTCACCCTGATCGAGCTTCTCGTCGTCGTGATCATCATCGGCATCCTCGCAGCCATCGCCATCCCCGTGTACCTGGGTGTCCAGAACGGCGCCAAGGACGCTTCCTCGAAGAGTGACCTCACCGCGAACAAGACCGCCCTGATCGCCTATTGGACGCAAACCCCAGGCGCCACGACTCCGGCGACGGGGACCGCAGCCGGCCTCCTCGCTAGCTACGGATGGGTTACGAGTCCCGGCGCAGCCTCGGCCGTCGTACGCGCGGCCACCGTGACTGACTTCTGCCTGTCGTCGACGAGCGCCTCCACCGCCGTCTTCTACATCACCGCGACTACCCAGCCGTCAACGACAGCCTGCTCGTAGCCAGACGCTGGCTTGGCCGGTGAGACGGGAATCCCAAGGGATTCCTGTCTCACCGGCCAAATGTGCACGGTCGGCTCCAGGGCGATCGTTTCATGAACTCCTGGTGGTAACGAAGGCGAGGCGGACGATGGCCAGGCGGGTATCGGACGCACACGAGGAGGGAGTCACCCTCATCGAGGTCGTTGTCGCGATCTTCCTTCTTGCCATCCTCGCGCTTGCCCTGCTTCCATCGGCGATCGGCTTCCTGAAGGCCACGACGACGAATGCGAGCATGTCGGAGGCCACCGGTCTGGTCAATCAACAGCTGGAATCGGCACGAGCGGTCACCCAGACGTGCACCGCCCTCCAAGCCTGGGCTGGGGAGACCCTCCCCCCGAAGCCGGACAACGGCACCGTCTTCCAACCGTCCCGGGCGACGATCACGTGCCCCAGCAGCTACCCCGGAACGGCGAGAGTGTCCGTGCAAGTCACCATCAACGGCGTCAAGCCTGTGACGGGCGTCACCTTGCTGTTCGTTGCGGCCGCATCATGAACCGCACCATTCGCCGGCTGGTCCAGGGGCAGAGCGGACTCACGCTCATCGAGCTCATGGTCGCCATGGTGCTCACGGTACTCATCCTCGCGGTCGCGGGTGGCCTCTTCATCTCAACGTCTAAGGCGCAATCGACCGTCACCACAGGAACTCAGGCGACAGATACCGCCCAGGCGGTCGCGCGTTCCATCGAGCGGGGCATCACTAACGCCTCGGAATTCACCATCCTCACCTCCGGCAGCGACAGCCTCCTTATCGCCCGTACCGCCGGCCCGGGGTCCACTGTGGTCTGGAAATGCAACGGGTGGTACTACTCGGCTGCCAACAGAGACATCCGAACCACGGCGACCGCGGATGGGACCAAAATAGTCCTGCCATCGTCGGCACAACTCGCCGCCTGGACAGTCCTTGCGTCGAACGTGCTCCCTACGGCTGGCAATCAGATCTTCACTCTCTCGGGGGCTTCACAACTTGACCTCAATCTCGCGGTCATGGTGTCCGGAGGCGTCCCCGTCGCGCTCACGACGACAGTGCTCATGAAAACCGGAGTGGCAGGGACGGGAACATGTTATTGAAGCGAAATTCGGGATCCAGCAACGACGAAGGCGTCGCCCTCATCGCCGTCGTCAGTCTCACCGCTGCATGCGCACTTCTGCTGGCCCTGATGGCGGCCTCGGCGATCTATGGTTTCGGAACGACATCGGCATCCAGGGCCGATGTCCAGTCGCAGTCGGCGGCGCAAGCGGGTGTCGCTGCGGCAAGCGTCGGGATGAACATGGTGAGTGGATCCAATACCTGTTCGGCGGTCGGCGGCGTGTATTCCAACGCGGCAGGCACAACTCCGGTTTTTTCAGCCAAGATCTACAAGCCGAACGGAACGGGCGGCTGGGACCTCGGCTGCCCTGTCGACAATACGACCCAGGTTCGGATCGTCTCACAGGGCGCCGCGGCCGACAAGGGAGTCCAGGGCCGCACCGCGTATGACTCGGCCTCTGTCGAGACCATTCTTGGGCCGAGCGCTGGAGCTTCATCCGTGGGTGGGACTGGTCCCGCCGTCTACTCGAACTCCTCGAGTGGATTCGGCGCCTCCGGGACACTCGTATCGATCGCCGGATCGAGCCCGAGCGTCATGGTCGCGTCGGGCGATGTCGCCTGCAGCGGCGCATCATCCGGGGCAAAGGACCTGGTCGTCGCTACCGGATCGGTGACACTTTCCGGCAGCTGCAGCATCACGGGCAGCGTGTGGTCTGCCGGGTCTGCGGCCATTTCCGGCGGTGTGGTAGTCGGCGGTAACCTCGTCGCCAACGGCGTGTCGATAAACAGCGGGACCGTGGGCGGCGGCGTCTGGTCCGCCAGCGGCCTGAGCCTGAGCGGCGGTTCGTCCTACATCAACGGTAACTCCACGTCACAGAGTCTCACCTTCAACAGCGGGGGCAAGATCAGCGGAAGTGCATGGGTATACGGCACAGCGACCCGCGACTGGGGATCGGCGATCACCGGTGGACTGACCGCGAAATCCATCGTCAATCCGACACGCGGTTCTGTGGGGTCGCAGACCACCATCGCCGCGGGCCCCGGTGCGTCACCGTACGCGACGCCGGTTATGCCGACGGTTCCTACGTGGATCGATTTCAAGTACGACGCGACGGCCTGGCCTGCCTGGCCCGTGCGCGTTGTCAGTGGCGCGACGTGCAACACAGCTGCGATCACCACAGCACTCGCGGGAATCACCGGACCGGCCGTGCTTGACGGCAGAGGGTGCACCAACGGCATTGTGATCAACGGAAGCGACATCGTCAGCTTCCCCGCCGATCTCGCTGTCTTTGCCAAGAAGATCTCAGTGACAGCTAGCGGCGGTTTCAAATCGACTGCCGCCGCAGGAGGGAGACTCTGGCTGATCACGGAGGACACCACCATGGATGGAACTCCGACGAACACCATGTGTCCGAGCAATAGCCTGGCGAACCAGTCGATCTACCTCGACGGCAATCCACAATTCACGAGCCTCGCCGTGATGATCTATACGCCGTGCCGGCTGGTCGTGAGCAGCGGGGTCACGTTCAACGGACAGATGTACGTGGGACAGGCCCAACTCGATGGCGGTGCGACAGTCGGATTTGTGCCAGTGGGTCTGCCCGGCTACAACATGACAACCGGGTCGGGAACGACCGGTGCCACGTCCACCCTCAATCGCCAGGTCGTATCGACGCGCAACATCCAAACGGGTGGTTGATGTGACTGCTGCGATTGCGGGGGTGTTCGGAGCTCTCATCGGCTCCTTCCTGAACGTGGTTGTGTACAGAGTTCCGAAGGGACTGTCCATTGTCAGCCCTCCGAGCGCGTGCCCTAGCTGCGGTGCAGGCATCCGAGGCATGGACAATGTCCCGCTCATCTCGTGGCTTGTGCTTCGAGGACGGTGCCGCGATTGCGCCACCCGCATCTCCGCCCGGTATCCGCTCGTCGAGTTGGGAACTGCCCTCTTGTTCGCGGCATCCAGTGCAGTGTTCCTGCCCGCGGTCGCCGTCGCGTTCGAATCGGGTGACACCGGGCAGGTTGCCGGGACGATAGTTGTGACCATCGCCTTCCTCTATTTCGCCTCGATATCGGTCGCGCTCGCACTCATCGACGTCGACACCCACAGGCTGCCGAATAGCATAGTGTTGCCTTCCTACCTGGTTGCGTCGGTGCTCCTGACCACGGCTGCACTCGCGTTCGGTGATTTCAGCACCCTCGGGCGATCCTTCACCGGAATGGCAGCGCTGTTCGTCTTCTACCTTGCACTGGCGCTCCTCAAACCGGGCGGGATGGGGT
>NZ_JASJVI010000106.1:0-9808 GCF_035019865.1 Cryobacterium sp. 10I5 | reverse complement strand
CCATCCCACGGTGGCTCTTTACGTTGACGAAGCAACGCTCAAGAGCGGGAAACCACACCACTCACGGGGACGTAACCAAGCCGATCGGGTCGCGGTTCAAGACTTCGCGGACGGTTTCGGTGCGACCGGCGGCGAGTCCGAGCCGGGCCGTGGTGTAGATGGCCGTGGTGACGGCGACCAGCCCCCACTGCATGCCCAAAGTGCGGCGTGCGTGGCGAATGTAGCGAAACACTCCTGGTCGGGCATAGCGGATGGGGCGGCCGAGTTCCCGGGTGAGGATCGCGGCGATCTCATAATAGGTGAGCGCTTCATCTCCGGTCACCGTCAACGCGGTGTTGGCATAGGAGAGCGGGTCCAGGAGTGCGGCTGCGGCCACCGCGCCGACGTCTTCGGCGTCCACGAACGCGGTCGCGCCCCGGCCGGCGGGAACCATGATCTCGTTCCGATCGCGGATGTCGGTCAGGTGGGTGGTCGTGAGGTTTTGATGGAAGAAGGACGCCCGCACAAAGGTCCACGAGATACCTGAGGCGCGCAACCACGACTCGATCGCAGCATGGGGCACGATCTTGTTCCCCTCGGCACCCTGTAGCGAGAGGAACACCATCTGCTGGACGCCGTGGTCACGGGCATAGTCCAGGGCGGGGACCATTTGCGTCTTGGGCTTTCCGAGCTGCGGCGGACGCATGAGAAACACGCTGTGAACTCCCTCGAACGCCGAGGCCCAGGTTGACGCATCCGTGAAGTCCAGCGCGACGGCCTGCACGCGGTCGCCGAACATCCGGGAAACCGACTCAGCGGTACGACCGGCAGCCCGCACAGGCCGTCCAGCGGCCAGGAGCCGCTCCACAACGACCCTGCCCACGTTCCCGGTCGCGCCCGTGACCAGACTCACTTCGCCTGCCATCGGGTTCCTCTCCCCCGAGGAGATTTCCCTCTTCGTTCGATCATATGTGTACAGTACACCTATGACCGATAGTCCCTGGGAAACGATTGACGCCGCCCTGATCCGGATGCGAAGGCTGCTCGAGCTGCCGGCGCACCTGACAGACACGGTCGACCTGTCGGCCATGCTCGTCACGGACACGGTTGCACGTCTCAGGGACGATGGGGAGAGAACCCGGATCGCTGATATAGCGGCGAACCTGACGGTGAAACCCTCCACTGCGAGCCGGCTCGTGGCGTCGACGGAGGCGGCCGGATTCATCCGCCGCACGCCCAGCCCCGATGACCCGAGAAGCGTCGCCCTCGACCTCACGCCGGCCGGTGAAGAATTGAACGCGACCGCGAAGGGCTTCCGAATCGACTTCCTCCGACACGCCGTGGAAGGCTGGGATGACCAAACCGTGACCGTCTTTGCCGCCCTGCTCGACCAGTTCTCCCGCGCGACCGCCACCACGCCATCGGCGGCGGTCGGAGGATCCTGACACCTGAGGGCGTCTGTCGATTCTCACTGGGGCACTGCAGGCCCATCAAGTGACGCACGGCGTCGGGTCTATGGGCGCTGGAAGATGTTGAGAATGTTGCCCTCGCTATCTATGAACCACGCTGCCTTCCTGACCGGGGTCGTTGCGACGCCATTCTCCGTCTTGAGCCAGGCTAAGACGTTCACCGACCCGAGGCTCTGCGCGGCGATCGTGGACCGGCTCACCTTCGGCGGCAATATCGTCGAGACCGGGACCGCCTCTTACCGTCTCGCCCACACCCGCCAGAATATGCGGGCCGCCGGCTGAGACTCACCGTCAGCAGCAGTCGCACGCCTGAATGTCACGCTCGCCCGTGAGGGCGGAGACGGGGACCTTGCAAGCGTCGCCGCGCCAGGCCTCGAGCCCCTCGCGGACGGCGAAGACCACTATCACCAGTGCTGCGACGGAGTCCGCCCACGCCCACCCGAGCAGGGTGTTAAGCAGCAGTCCGACGAGCAGTGCTGCGGAAAGATAGGAACAGATCAGGGTCTGCTTGGAGTCGGCGATGGCGGACGCCGATCCGAGTTCGCGGCCGGCTCGGCGTTCGGCGAGACTCAAGAACGGCATGACGGCGAGGCTCACCGCGGCCAGGACGATGCCGACGGGGCTGTGTTCCGCTTCTCGCAGTCCGAAAAGGGACAGCCCCG
Organism: Cryobacterium sp. 10I5; assembly: GCF_035019865.1. NCBI lineage: Bacteria > Bacillati > Actinomycetota > Actinomycetes > Micrococcales > Microbacteriaceae > Cryobacterium > Cryobacterium sp. 10I5. Next base: position 7,698 of record NZ_JASJVI010000106.1, on the reverse strand, counting down.
CGTCGACGGTCACATAGGCGGCGAGGGCGAAGAACGACCAGGCGATGACCCGCAGCGCGACCTTTTCCCGCTTCTCCGGGTCAGGGGCTGCGAACTGCCACGCGACCGCCGCTGCGGAGAGCACTTCAACGATGGAGTCGAGGCCGAATCCGAAAAGCGCCGCCGATGACGCGACCGTCCCGGCAGAAATAGCGATGACCGCTTCGATGACGTTATAGGCGATCGTCGCCGCCACGATCCACCGGATCCTGCGGCGCAGCACCTGCTTCCGGATTAGGCCGACGACCCGGATCCGGTCAGCTACGGCCTCGGTCATGCTCCCGTCCCACAGCACAGCGGCACATCGCACGCCGCGTCGATACAGTCGAGGCCGTCGTCGACGGCGAGCACCACGTCGACCAAGGCCAGCAGCGCCCGGGTGACATGAGGATCCGCGATCTCATACCGGGTCGACCGGCCCTCCGGCACGGCTGCGACGATGCCGCAGCCGCGCAAGCACGACAGATGATTCGACACGTTGGAGCGAGTCAGCTCAAGCTCCGTCGCTAACGCGCCCGGATAGCCGGGTCGCTCGAGCAGTGAGAGCAGGATCCGTGATCTGGTCAGATCCGCCATCGCGCGACCCAAACGGTTCATCACATCAACACGAGAGGCAATAGTCAGCATTCGCTGACATTACATCGAACGCTGACCTATCCGCAACACCATCAACGCGGTGGGTCCGGCTTAGATTGCCCTAGTGGGTCCGAAATTCCTTGACATAGTCATCCTCGACACGAATCGTCAGTTGCTGCGTGCACGCAGCGTCCGATAGTGGTGGATGAGTGCGCTCGTGGAGCCATCGTGCTCCAGTGTCTGCGTCTGATCGGCGGTGAGTTCGCCACTGATGGTCGTAGCGAGGACCTTGCCCAGTTCCACTCCCCATTGGTCGAAGGAATCGATGTCCCAGATCACGCCCTCCGTGAAGACTTTGTGCTCATAGAGCGCGATAAGCCGGCCGAGACTTCGTGGATCGAGGCGATCCAGGAGCAGCGTCGTGGTTGGCTGGTTTCCTTCGCAGATGCGATAGGGAATCTGCTTTTCCGAGGAGCCGGCGTCGCGCAATTCCTGTTCCGTACGGCCGAACGCGAGGCCTTCAGTCTGGGCGAACACGTTGGCCATCAACAGGTCGTGCTGATGCTCCAACTCGCTCAGGGGGGTGACGACTCCGATGAAGTCGCACGGGATCAGCTTGGTGCCCTGGTGAATCAGTTGGTAGAACGCGTGCTGCCCGTGGGTGCCGGGCTGACCCCAGATGATCTGCCCGGTCTGGTAGCCCACGCGCCCACCGGAAAGTGTGACGTGCTTGCGCACTCGGCGACCCCCTGGGAGTTTGTGGAGACAGCGACAAAATGGCGGGACAGCCTTCGCATCGCCGTCGAACGCGGCCAGAGTCCATGCGCGGGCGCTTGCCGCGTTTGTGAGGGTTTCCAAGGTGCGCCAACTCTTCGAGCTGACGACGAAGAGGGTCTCGGCGGGATCGAGACCCCGGGTTGTCCCGACGAATTCCGCCCCGTCGATGTTGGACACGAATTGCACCCGCAACTCCGGGTCGCCGAACGCGCGCAAGGCCTGGTGGGCCATTCGTGGTCCCAGATCGGAACCGCCGATTCCAATATTGATCACGTTGCGGATGCGTTTACCCGAGTAACCCAGCCACCGCCCGGTTCGCAGGCTCGCACCGAATTCGGCCATCTTGTCAAGAACCCGGTGCACCTCGGTAACCACGTTCTCGCCGTCGACGATGATCGACTCCTCCTTCGGCACACGCAATTCGACATGCAGGACAGCACGGTCTTCGGAAACGTTGATCTTTTCTCCCGAGAACATCGCTTCGATCCGTTGGGTCAGCCCGCATTGCTCTGCCAACTCCACCAGCAGCCGCAGCGTTTCGCGGGTCGTACGATTCTTCGCGAAATCGACGTACATTCCCAAGCATTCGACCGCGAATTCACTGGCGCGGTCCGGATCATCGCCAAAGAGCGACCGCAGGGTCACTGCCTCCATTTCGGCGGCGTGCTGCTCCAATTCGCGCCACACCGACAAGTCCTGACGTCCGGTTGTCTTGCCGGGTTCCGCCTCCTGCCCACCGTGCTGTTGCGTTGTCATCGCTGTGCTCCTGTCGCCGGTTGGGTTCACGTTATGCCCGCAGAACAGTCGGCGCTTCGCGCACGTCGCACGGACCGCAAACTCCTCCAGGGCATCGGGAGAACCGGGTGTCCAACGCCGCAGAAAGAGAGGAGCAGGTGCGCCCTCTTTCATCCCAGCCATGGGCGCCCATCGACCCAGATATGTGGGGGATGTGCGGAGTACTGTCGTTGGTGATGGCAACTAGCCGACCAGCCATGATGGTCCGTGCGTCGCCGCAGCTGCGCGACGCAGAGGGACCCGGTCGGAAACGGAGCACATTCAGAATGAGACGCGCCAAAATTGTCGCTACCCTCGGGCCGGCGACGTCCAACTACGAACACGTCCGGGCACTCATCGATGCGGGCGTCGATGTCTGTCGGCTCAACCTCAGCCATGGCAACCACCAGTCGCACGAGGGACTGTACGCCATAGTGCGGAAGGCGGCGACCGATTCCGGTCGAGCGGTCGCCGTGCTGGTGGACCTGCAGGGTCCGAAGATCCGGCTCGGCAAGTTCGAGGGCGGCCCGTATGAACTGGCCGTCGGCGACATCTTTAAGATCACCACGGACGACGTGCTCGGCACGAAGGAACTTTCCGGCACCACGTACAAGGGCCTGCCCAACGACGTCAAACCCGGCGACTTCCTGCTGATCGACGACGGCAAGGTCAAGGTCAAGGTCGTCGCAACCGACGGCGTCCTCGTCACGACGCGTGTCATCGTCGCCGGCCCGGTGTCGAACAACAAGGGCATCAACCTGCCCGGCGTCGCCGTCAACGTTCCCGCACTGTCCGAAAAGGACGAAGCAGACCTGCGCTGGGGCCTCCGCCTCGGCACCGACCTGATCGCCCTCTCCTTCGTGCGCGACGCGGCCGACATCACCCGCGTGCACGAGATCATGGCAGAGGAGGGCCGCACGGTCCCCGTCATCGCCAAGATCGAGAAGCCGCAGGCCGTCGAGCACCTCGAAGAGATCATCGACGCCTTCGACTCGATCATGGTCGCCCGTGGCGACCTCGGCGTCGAGCTTCCGCTCGAAGCCGTGCCGATTGTGCAGAAGCATGCCGTCGAACTCGCTCGCCGGATGGCCAAGCCGGTCATCGTCGCGACGCAGATGCTCGAATCGATGATCCATGCACCCATCCCGACCCGCGCAGAGGCCTCCGACGTCGCAAACGCCGTCCTCGACGGCGCGGATGCGGTCATGCTGAGCGCGGAGACGAGTATCGGCGAATACCCGATCATCACCGTGCAGACGATGGCCCGCATCATCGCGTCGACCGAGGACCACGGCCTGGAGCGCATGGCTGCCATGACGGACAAGCCGCGTACCCAGGGCGGGGCGATCACCCTCGCGGCGATCAAGGTCGCGGAATTCGTCGACGCGAAGTTCCTCTGCATCTTCACCGAGACCGGCGACTCGGCCCGGCGGATGTCCCGGCTGCGGTCCAGCATTCCGATCCTCGCCTTCACACCTGACCCCGGCATCCGCCGTCGTCTCACGCTCACCTGGGGCGTGCAGACGTACCTCGTGGACCGGGTCCCCCACACGGATGCCATGTTCGGCCAGCTTGATGACATCCTGCTCGGCCAGGGCCTCGCCGAAGTGGGTGACAAGGTCGTCGTCATCAGCGGTTCCCCTCCCGGAATCGCCGGCTCGACAAACGACGTCCGCGTGTACCACGTGGGTGATGCCCGGAACGAGGTCGCCCCGGCATACGTCACGCGGTAACAGCCTCAGGGACTTGGGCGAGTATGCGACGGGGTTGGAGTTGGAGTGGGACGAGCCAACATCACTCGCGCGGAGAGCGGGGAACGACCAGGCGGCTGTGTCGGGCGCGGCAGCAGGACGGTCCGTGCGCGAAGCCGCCGCGTCACCGGCGCTCCCGCCTCGACCGTGATCTCCTCGCCCGCATGCCTCAGGAGCAGACTCGATGCTGCGCCTGCGGTGATGGCGTACGTGACCTCGTCCTGGTGGGTGTCCACCGTCAGGCGGAACTGCCGCCACCGGATCGAGAATCGAATCCGGGTGAGGCCCGACGGCAAAGCAGGATCGAAAAACGGCACGCCGCCGTGGTCACGGAACCCGCCGAACCCTGCGACGAGCGCGAGCCAGGCGCCGGAGAGGGAGGCCAGGTGCAGGCCATCTCTGGTGTCCTTGTGCAGGTCGTGCACGTCAATGAACGCGGCCTCACAGACGTAGTCGTATGCAAGGTCCAGATGGCCGACCTCGGCAGCGAGAATCGCCTGCGTGCCGGCCGAAAGCGACGAATCGCGAACTGTGCGGCGCTCGTAGTAGTCGACGTTGCGGGCTTTCTGCTCGTCCGTGAACTGGTCGCCGCACCAATGCATGGCAAGGATCAGGTCGGCCTGCTTGATGACCTGTTTCCGATACAGATCGAAATATGGAGCATGCAGGAATAGCGGATACATCCCCTTACTCGCGGTGAAATCCCACTCGGCGTGCACGGTGAAGCCCTCCGCCTGCTGGTGTATCCGAAGTGCTGAGTCGTACGGCACGTGCACTGCCGCCGCCGCGCTCCGCCACGTCAGGACCTCCTCAGTCGTCACGTCGAGCCGACCCGCGACGTCGCTGTGACGATCGGTCAGATCAGCTGCGGAAACAAGCGCCCTGGCGGCCATGAGGTTCGTGTAAACGTTGTCGTCGGCGACCGCGCTGTACTCGTCGGGCCCGGTAACGCCATCGATGTGCCAGCCGCCGTCACGGTCGTAGTGCCCGAGAGATACAAAGAGCCGCGCGATCTCAACCAACAGCTCCAGGCCGACGTCGCGCTCGAAATCGACGTCACCAGTTGCGGATGCGTAGCGCATGACCGCGGAGGAGATCGCGGCGTTGATGTGAAATGCCGCAGTACCGGCGGGCCAGTAGCCCGAGCACTCTTCCCCGCGGATAGTCCGCCAGGGGAAGGCCGCCCCGGCCAGGTTGAGCTGGGCCGCCCGCTCGCGAGCTCGATCGAGAGTCGAGAACCGCCATCGGAGTGCGTCCGCAGCGCTCGCTGGGTGTGTGTAGGTCAGCAGTGGCAGTACGAACATTTCGGTGTCCCAAAACGTGTGCCCGTCGTACCCGGCCCCGGTGAGCCCCTTGGACGGGATAGCTCGCCCTTCAGCCCGGGCCCCGGCCTGAAGCACATGGAATAGCCCGAACCGCACAGCCTGCTGCAGCTGAGGGTTCCCCTCCACAGCGACATCCGAATTGTCCCAAAACTCATCCAGATACGCCCGTTGCTCCGTCACGAGACCCTCCCAGCCCGTCAGGCGCGCACGAGACAGCGCACCGGCGACCTGGTCTCGTACAGCAGTCTCCGAACGCAGACTCGACGCACTGTAGGCAAGCAGTTTCACGACGCGCAACCGCTCGCCGGGATGCAGTGTGCATGAGATCGTGAGGCGCGCCCAGTCTTCGCTCACGACGACTTCGATCTCCGTATCACCGGGACCTTCAACGGTGTGCCCCATGCCCGCGCCGAGGAGCAGCTCGCTCGCGTGGGTTCGATGTAACAGCACGATGGATCGCTCGTCGTGGTTTTGCGTGACCGCTTCGAGGGGATGCTCGAGCATTGCCGCCGCTCGGGGATCGCTAGCCGGTCTCGGTTGTTGCTCGTTCGCGACGAGCTCCGACTGCAGGGTGATGCGCGCCGCTCGCCCGATGGGCTCAACGGTGTACTCGATCGCAGCGACTGCCTGCTGAGAGAAGGACACCAACCGGCGCGAGTGGACCGCGACCCGAGTCCGCGCGGTAGAGGTCCAGTCGACGGTGCGCTCGAGAATTCCGGTACGGAGATCCAACCGTCGATGGTGGGCGTTCAGGTCGCCGTAACGGACGTCAAGCGGAGCATCGTCAACGAGCAATCGGATGAGCTTGCCGTCGGTGACATTGATCAGGGTCTGCTCGGTCTCCGGAAATCCATAACCGCGCTCCGCGTACGGCAGCGGCTGCTTTTCGTAGAAGCTATTGAGATAAGTGCCCGGGATCCCGTACGGCTCGCCCTCATCGAGGTTGCCCCGCAACCCGATGTGACCGTTTGACAGGGCAAACAGCGACTCGGACTGGGCAAGCAGGTTCAGGTCAAGCTTGGTCTCGCTTAACGACCACGGCTCGACCGAGAACGGCCCATGGAGAATCATCTCCGGTCGCCCTCCTGCGCTGCCCGTTCGGGCAATAACCTTTCGGGACGGCACCGCCGGACTCGTGAAAAACGGGAATCGGGCGTTTGTGGGTGACGCCAGACCGTGTGCATCTCAGAGTTCGGCGCGGATGTCGGCCAGTTCCTTGGCGCGTTCAGCGGTGACAACCGGGTAGGCCATCTTCAGGCCCCTGAGTGCGTCCCCGATGATTTGGGACACGATGAGCCGGGCGTTCTTCTTGCTGTCGGCCGGGACCACGTACCAGGGGCTGTCCCGGGTGCTCGTGGCTGTCAGGCACTTCTCGTAAGCCGACATGTAGGTGTCCCAATACTCCCGTTCGTGGATGTCGGCCAGAGTGAGCTTCCAGTTTTTTTCGGGGACGTCGATCCGTTCGCGGAACCGGTTCGCCTGTTCCTCTTTCGAGAGGTGCAGGAAGATCTTGACGATCTTCGTCCCGTTGCGGCTCAGATGCGCCTCGAGGTCCGTAATCGAGCGATACCGTTCCCTCCAGATGGACGATTCGTTGATGAGTTCAGCCGGGATACCCTCGCCGTGCATGATCTCCGGGTGCACCCGCGCGACGAGAACTTCTTCGTAGTATGAGCGATTGAAAATGCCGATCCGGCCCCGCTCGGGGAGGCGGCGGGTCGTCCGCCAGAGAAAGTCGTGCTCGAGTTCCTCGCTGCTGGGCTGTTTGAAGCTGAAGACCTGGCAACCCTGGGGGTTCACCCCGGACATGACATGGCGGATCGCTCCATCCTTTCCTGCCGCATCCATGCCCTGGAAGATCACCAATAGTGAGTAGTGTCCCGACGCGTAGTGCAACCGCTGCAGCGCGCTCAGCTTTTTGATGTGCCGGTGCAAGACGTGCTTGTACGTTGTGTCGACCCCCCAGACATGCGCAACATCCGTTGCGCGGTCGGCGAGGTCCGCATCCTTTCCTGCTTCGACGCGGAAGTCACTGGTCGTTATCTTCATGACTGGCCCTTCGTTTCTCGCGGTGCGGCGCCTTCTGTGCTCGGACCAATGGAGGCGGCTTGGGGTTCCGGTACGTCGGAAGAGTGCGCGGCCGACTGCCTGAGCGAACGGCCCGCCGTGCGATTTTTCCCTGATGTGTCGAGGATGCGATACGCGAGTAGTTTGATGCGGTCGTTCACCAGCGCCCAGGCGATCGCGTAGCCCCACACGAAGGCGGCCCAGCCCCAGCCGAGCGGAGTCATGAAGAGCCCGTAAACGGCAATGAGGGTCGCGACGGCCTGGGTTCCCAGGACCGCGACCCACAGTATGCGGGCCGGTCGGATCGACCAAAACGGGCCGCGGGTGCGGGTCAGGAAGATGGTGAGATGCCCTGCCACCGAAAGCTTCAGGTACATCAGGGTTTGGAT
>NZ_JASJVI010000105.1:0-10191 GCF_035019865.1 Cryobacterium sp. 10I5 | reverse complement strand
GTCGGGCTGGGTGGGGCTGGATGTGGCGCATGTTTCGGGTTTTCGGTAAATCGCGTGGTGAACAACTTATACCCCGACTCCGGAGAGTGCACAAGGCCTTCCCTTTTCCACACCTGATCACGTAATTCGGGACATTTGTCCCTAGATTGCCGCCGGGAATGCCTCCATTCTTACTGTTCTAGCCCAACGGAGGGATGCCCTCCGTTGGGCCTCCTTCGTGTACCCCCTGTGACCGGCGTACCCCCTTGCTGCCGGCTCTCAGCCACCCGACGACGCAGCACACCACGCCTTCCCGCGTGATTTGTCGCGCCGAAACCGAAGGAGAACTGGACTATGCGCGTTGTGATCACCGGCGGAGCCGGATTCCTGGGTTCGCACCTCTGTGAGGCACTCCTCGACCGCGGCGATTCCGTGGTCTGCGTCGACGACCTGTCCACCGGGCAGTGGAGCAACATCGAACCCTTCCTGGCCAACCCCCGCTTCACCTTCGTCGCGGCGGACGTCACCGAGCCGCTGCACCTCACCGGCGAGGTGGATGCGATCGCACACCTCGCGAGCGCGGCCTCACCCCCCGACTACCACCGGATGCCCCTGGAAACCCTCGCCGCCGGCAGCCGCGGCACCGAGAACGCACTCAAGGTGGCCCTCGAGCACGGCGCCCGTTTCGTGCTCGCCTCCACGAGCGAAATCTACGGCGACCCACTCGTGCACCCCCAGCGCGAGGATTACTTCGGCAACGTCAACTCGATCGGGCCGCGCAGCGTTTACGACGAGGCCAAGCGTTTCGCCGAAGCGATCTCGATGGCCTACGCCCGCACCCTCGGCGTCGACGTCGGCATCGTACGCATCTTCAACACCTTCGGCCCGAGGATGCGCCCGGGCGACGGACGCGTCGTGACGAGCTTCATCGCCCAGGCTCTGAACGGCCAGCCGCTCACCATCTACGGTGACGGCAGCCAGACCCGGAGCTTCTGCTACGTGGACGACCTCGTGCGCGGCATCGTCGCGATGATCGACAGCGACGAGCGCGGCCCGATCAACCTCGGCAACCCGGTCGAGAAACGGGTCGACGAGCTCGCCCGGCTCGTGCTCGAGCTCACCCGGTCGGATTCCCTGATCGAGTTCCACCCGCTGCCCGTCGACGACCCGACCCGACGGAAGCCCGACATCACCCGCGCGGCCGAACGGCTCGGCTGGCAGCCGCAAGTCGAGACCGCCGAGGGCATCCGGCGCACCCTGGACTGGTTCCTCGCGAACCGGCAGCTCGTGGCCGACGCCGCCGAGCTCATCGCCGGCGCCCAGTTCGAGGGCAGCCCGGCGCCCCTGCGCCTGTCCGTCGCCGGCCGCCCGACCGCGACGATCACCGACATCGACGACGTCTCAGAGGACTTCTCCGAAGCCCTCTCCGCCTGACCCCGTATCCCCCTCAAACTCCCCGTCGCACTCTCTGACCCACCCGAAGCCAGGAGAAATCACATGCGCATGACCGTCATTGGAACCGGTTACCTCGGCGCCGTCCACGCCGCCGCCATGGCCGAGCTCGGCCACGACGTACTCGGGGTCGACTCAGACCCCGCCAAGATCGCAGCCCTCGCCGCCGGCCGGGCCCCCTTCTTCGAGCCGGGCCTGCCCGAACTCCTGATCCGGAACGTCCAGGCCGGGCGCCTCAGCTTCACCACCTCGCTCGAGGAGGCCGCCACCTTCGCCGACATCCACTTCGTCTGCGTGGGCACCCCGCAGCTGCCCGGCTCGCACGCCGCCGACATGGTGCACGTCAACGCCGTGATCGCCGGCCTCGCCCCCCACCTCGACCGGCCCTGCCTGATTGTGGGCAAGTCGACCGTCCCGGTGGGCACCACGGCCCGCCTGGCCGACCTCGTCGCCGAGCTGGCGCCCGTCGGCGTGCAGGCGCAGGTGGCGTGGAACCCCGAGTTCCTCCGCGAGGGTTTCGCGGTCGAGGACACCCTGCGGCCCGACCGCATCGTCGCCGGCACGAGCTCGCACGAGGCCGACGCCATCCTCCGGGAGGTGTACGCCGACATCCTCGCCACCGGCACGCCGTACATCACCACGGATGCCGCGACCGCGGAACTCGTGAAGGTGTCGGCGAACGCCTTCCTCGCCACCAAGATCTCGTTCATCAACGCGATCGCCCAGGTCTGCGACGCGGCCGGTGCCGACGTGCTCACCCTGGCGGATGCCCTCGGCCACGACGCGCGCATCGGCCGCCGGTTCCTCTCTCCCGGGCTCGGATTCGGCGGCGGCTGCCTCGGCAAGGACATCCGCGCCTTCCAGGCCCGCGCCGACGAGCTCGGCGTCGGCGAGGCACTCGCCTTCCTCGACGACGTCGACGCGATCAACCTGAACGGCCGCAGCCGGATCGTCAACCTCGCCGCCGAACTGCTCGGCGGCTCGGCCGCCGGCAAGCGCATCGCGATCCTCGGTGCCGCGTTCAAGCCCAACAGCGACGACGTGCGCGATTCACCGGCCCTGCATGTGGCCGAGCAGCTCCGCCTCGCCGGCGCGACCGTGCGGGTGCACGACCCGGAAGCCCAGGCGAACGCGCACCGCGCCTACCCGCACTTCGAGTACGCGACAAGCCTCGCCGACGTCTTCGACGACGCCGACCTGACCCTGCACCTGACCGAGTGGGGCGTCTACCGGGAACTCGACCCGAGCGCCGTGATCAACTCCGCCCGCACCCCGCTCATCATCGACGCGCGGCACACCCTCGACCCGAAGCGCTGGCAGGACGCCGGCTGGACCGTGCGCGCGATCGGCCGCCCCGCGCTCGGCGGGGCCGAGGTCGCCGACCTGGCGGTCACACTGTGACGGTCGTCCCCCGCCGCGAGGCGGCGCTCACCGTGCACACGCGCAGTACCGTGGTGGCCGTGACCCCTGCCGGGCCGGTGCTGTCCGGCAGGCGCGCCCCGACCCGGCGGACTCGTGCTGAGACCTTCGTCAACGTGCTCGATACCCGCCAACGCGTCGTCATCGGGATACTGACAGCCGGCTGGCTCATCACGTTCGCCTTCTTCTGGGCGTGGTGGCTCCGACCGGAGCACCTCGTCGGCTGGGTCGGCATGGTCGTCAACTCGATGCTCCTTTTCTATCTGGCCTACCTGCCTCTCTATTTCACGGCGACCATGAACCGGCTTCGTGAAGTCGACCCGACGCTCGAGGTCCCCGATCTGAGCGTGGCGTTCGTCGTGACGAAAGCTCCTTCCGAACCGTGGTCGACCGCGCAGCGCACACTGACCGCCATGCTCGATCAGGAGTACCCGCATCCGTTTGACGTCTGGCTCTGCGATGAAGACCCGAGCGCGGAGACGACGGGCTGGTGCGCGGCCAACGGGGTCAGCCTGCTCAGCCGGCGCGGAATCGCCGACTATCACGAGGCTGACTGGCCACGCCGGACAAAGTGCAAGGAAGGCAACCTGGCCTACTTCTACGACACCGTGGGATACCGCACCTACGACGTCGTATCCCAACTGGACTGCGACCACATTCCTACCCGCAGCTATCTGACCGAGATCGTTCGCCCATTCCGAGACCCCGCGATCGGATACGTGGCAGCTCCGAGCGTGTGCGACTCGAATTCGGCCACGTCGTGGTCGGCCAGAGGCCGACTGTATAAAGAGGCCTCGTTCCACGGCCCGTTCCAGAGCGGGCACTCCGACGGCCTGGCCCCGGTATCGATCGGGTCGCACTACGCCGTCCGCACCGAGGCGCTTCGCGACATCGGCGGCATCGGCCCGGAACTCGCCGAGGACTTCTCAACGAGCTTTCTGCTGACCTCCGCAGGATGGCACGGCGCATTCGCCCACCGGGCCGAAGCACACGGGGACGGTCCCCTCACGGTCACCGCCATGGTGACGCAGGAGTTCCAATGGTCTCGCAGCCTCATGATGCTGCTCACCACGACGGCACCGAAGCACCTTCCGCGACTGTCGTGGATGCTTCGTGTTCGATTCCTGTTCGCCCTCTCGTTCTATCCCCTGCTGGTCATCACCACCGTCGTCGGCCTGGCCCTGCCCCCCATCGCGGTCATCACCGGATCGCCGTGGGTGAACGTGAGCTACTTCGAGTTCCTGCTGCGGTGGATGTTGGTGGGCGCGTGGATGCTCGCACTGACGTACACGATCCGTCGCTGGGACTTGCTTCGTCCGCACCGGGCACCCATCGTGAGCTGGGAGAACTGGCTGTACACCTTTGCCCGCTGGCCGTTCATCACGGCAGGCGTGCTCGCCGGGTTGGCGCAGTCGCTGCGCACGGGTTCGGTCGTCACCTTCCGCGTGACGCCGAAGGTCAGGAACGGAATGGAGCCGTTGAGCCTGCGCATCGTGATGCCCTTCGCGGCACTGTCGATCCTTCTGGGATGTGCGGCGCTGATCGGCGAAGGAGAGCAGGGCGACCGGCAGGGCTACGTGTTCCTCTGCCTGCTGGGCGCGTTCTGCTACTCCATCGTCGCCATCACCCTCCCGCTATTGCACGCCCTCGAATCGGCCCGCTCGGCGGGCACCCGGTTCGCCGTCGCCGTGCACCGAACCGCACGGACCCCGCTGGCGGTCGGCGTCACCGCCTGCGCGGCGTTCTGTGTCGCCGTCGCTCCATTCCCCGCGTACGTCGCCCCGGCGATGGCCCACATCCAGCTGCCTTTCTGAACCTGTCCCGCGTTGCACAGACCGACAAGGAGCCCCCGCTCATGACCGCACTCACCACCCACCTCGACCCGGACTCGCCGATCGCCACGGTGCTCGTCACCGGCGGCGCCGGCTTCATCGGAAGCCACACGAGCGTCGACCTCCTCGAGAACGGCTACGACGTGGTCGTGGTCGATGACTTTTCGAACAGTTCCCGCGGCGCCCTCGACCGCATCGAGCAGGTCGCCGGACGCCGGCTGGCCGGCAGGTACGAGTTCGACATGCGGGACGGCATGGCGCTGTCCGCCGTCTTCGACCGGCACCCGATCGACGCCGTCATCCACTTCGCCGCGAAGAAGGCGGTGGGAGAATCGGTCGGCATCCCGCTCGACTATTACGACCTCAACATCGGCGCCACGGTCCGGCTCCTGCAGACCATGGTCGCCCACGGTGTGCACAACCTGGTGTTCTCCTCGTCCTGCTCCATCTACGGGGCCGCCGCGCCTGCGGTGTCCGGTGCGGCGGCATCCGCTGCCCTGTTGCTGAACGAGGACAGCCCCGCGAACCCGACCAATCCGTACGCGCGGTCCAAGTGGATGTGCGAGCAGATCCTGGCGGATGCCTGCGCCCGCTACCCCGAGCTCCGGGTAATCGCGCTGCGCTACTTCAACCCCACCGGGGCACACCCGAGCGCCCTGCTCGGCGAGGACCCCCGAGGCATCCCGAACAATGTGATGCCGTACCTCACCCAGCTCGCCGTGGGCCGACTCAGTCGCTTCCAAATCTTCGGCGACGACTACGACACCGTCGACGGCACCTGCGTGCGGGACTACATCCACGTGGTCGACGTCGCCGGCGGGCACCGGGTAGCGCTCGATCACCTCGACGACGCGCTCGGGCTGCAGCGGTTCAACCTGGGCACCGGCGTCGGCACCACGGTTCTCCAGTTCACGGAGGCATTCCAGGCTGCGTGCGGCAAGCGCCTGGCGATCCAGATCGCGCCGCGCCGGCCGGGCGACGTCGATGCGCTCATCGCCGACCCTGCCCTGGTCGCCGCGGCCTGGGGCTGGCACACCACCCGCGACCTGCGCGACATGTGCGCAGACTCCTGGGCCTTCCAGCAGGCCAACCCGGTCGGCTACCATGACCGCACCCTCGAGGCCGCCCTCAGCCTCACCTGACATCCACCACACCGACGCACAGACGGATGCCCAGCGCGGCCACGTAAGATCGGCCCATGACCGCAGCAACAGCATCCGCGCCCCTCGACGCCCGCATCACCCTGTACGGCGCGGAGTGGTGCAGCGACTGCCGCCGCTCGAAGAAGGTGCTCGACGGCCTGGACCTCGACTACGACTACGTCGACCTCGAGGCCGTCGCGGACGGCGCCGACCGCGCCCACGCGATCAGCGGACGCACCCGGATCCCCGTGATCGTGTTCCCCGACGCGAGCCACCTCGTCGAGCCGAGTGACGCCGACCTGCGCACGAGACTCGCCCAGTTCTCCCTGGAGGCCTGAGCCGTGCGCAGCCTCAAGGACTGGACCTTCCAGATGTGCGGGATCGCCGGTTTCGTCTGCTGCGCGATCGCGCTCGGCACCCTCTACTTCAACGCGATCAACCACAACGCCTTCGTCGGCGTGGCGGTACCGGTCGCGATCGTCGCGCTCGCCGCCGGGGGCATCGCCACCGCCAGGGCACGCTGGCTCTGGACCAGCGGCCGCGGCAACCAGCGCCGCTGACGCCACCGATCCGGCACCACCCGATCGGGGCCGTTTCCTCCGCGGCACTGCCGCGCTACGATGCCACGGAAACGGGGAGGCATCATGGGTGACACAGGCCAGGACAAGCGCATCGAGCGCTTCGGCAGCGACGAAGACATTGCGAACGCCGAGGCGGCGAAGCGGCAGGACGCGAAGGATGCGCGGGTGCGCCTGCTGCGGAGCAAGGCGGCGGTCTCCCGGTCGGAGGCCGATGCGATCGAGGCCATGCACCTCGACCCGGACACGCTTCAGGATCTGCTCGAGAACGCGAGCCCACTCGAGGCTCGCCGGCTGGAGAAGTCCGAGCATGCGATCAGCCAGCGGGTCGCCAAGGCCCGCGCTGCGGCCGAGGCGGCCGAGTACGAATACGAGCAGGCCGTGCTCGAGCAGTACGACGACCGCAGGGGCTGACGCCGCACCGCCGGAGCGCGGCCGTCACACGGTGTCGAGCAACCCCTCGGCCTCGGCGACGATGCCCGCCGTCTTCAGGAAGCTGTCCGGGTTGAGCGAGATCGAGTCGATGCCCTCGCGCACCAGGAACGCCGCGAAGTCCGGGTAGTTGCTCGGCGCCTGCCCGCAGATGCCGATCTTGATCCCGGCGGCGTGGGCCTTGCGAATGGCCTCGCTGATCATCCGCTTGACCGCCTCGTCGCGCTCGTCGAAGAGGCCGGCGAGGTCGCCGGCGTCCCGGTCGACGCCGAGCACAAGCTGGGTGAGGTCGTTCGACCCGATCGAGAAGCCGTCGAACCGGGTCGCGAACTCCTCGGCGAGGATCACGTTGGCGGGGATCTCGCACATCATGTACACCTGCAAACCGTTCTCGCCGCGGGCGAGCCCGTTCTCGGCCATCACCGCGAGCACCTTGTCGGCCTCGGCCACGGTGCGGCAGAACGGCACCATCACGATCACGTCGGTGAAGCCGATCTCCTCGCGCACCCGCTTGATCGCCCGGCACTCGAGCGCGAAGCCCTCACGGTAGCGGTCGTCGTAGTAGCGGGAGGCGCCGCGGAACCCGATCATCGGGTTCTCCTCGGTGTGCTCGAAGGCGCCGCCGCCGAGCAGGTGCGCGTACTCGTTCGTCTTGAAGTCGCTCATCCGCACGATCACCGGGTCGGGGTAGTACGGGGCGGTGAGCTTCGCGATGCCGAGCGCGAGGGTCTGTACGAAGTACTCCTGCGGGTCGGCGAAGCCGCGGGTGCGTTCGTGGATGCGCCGGAGCGAGGCACGGTCGGTGACCCGCTCCGGGTGCACGAGCGCCATCGGGTGGATCGTGATCAGGTTGTTGATGATGAATTCCATCCGGGCCAGGCCGACGCCCGCGGCCGGCAACCGCCACCACTCGAACGCGGCGGCGGGACTCGCGATGTTCACCATCAGCTTCGTGCGGGTCGACGGCACCGTGCCGAGGTCCACCTCCTCGGTCTCGAAGGCGAGGGTGCCGTCGTAGACGAAGCCCTCGTCGCCCTCGGCGCAGGAGAGCGTGATCGAGGATCCGTTCTTGATCAGGTCGGTGCCGGTGCCGGTGCCGACCACCGCGGGCACGCCCAGCTCCCGGCTGACGATCGCGGCGTGGCTGGTCGGGCCGCCGTGGTCGGTCACGATCCCGGACGCCCGGGTCATGATCGGCACCCAGTCGGGGTCGGTCATCTCGGTGACGAGGATCGCGCCGTCGATGAAGTTGTCGATGTCGGCTGGGTCCCGGATCACGCACGCGGTCCCGGTCGCGATGCTGTCGCCGATCGCGACGCCGGAGACGATCAGCGGCCCGCTCTCGAGCAGCCGGCTCACGGTGAATACCGTGCCACTTGCCTGCGACTGCACCGTCTCCGGCCGCGCCTGCACCATGTAGAGCTCGTGGCTGATGCCGTCCCTCGCCCACTCCATATCCATCGGCCGGCCGTAGTGATCCTCGACGATCACGGCCCACCGGGCGAGCTGCACGATCTCGCCGTCGCTCAGCACGAACGCGTCCCGCTCCCGGAGCGGGGTGTCGATCACGCGGGTGCGGGCGCTGCCTCCGGCGGCGTAGATCATCTTGGTCGCCTTGGCGCCGAGGGTCTTCTCGATGATCGGGGTCAGGGCGGGGTCGGCGAGCAGCGCCTTGAACACGAGGTACTTGTCCGGGTCGACGGCACCCTGCACGACCGTCTCGCCGAGCCCCCAGGCCGCGCTGATCACGGCTGCCCCGGGGAAGCCGGTGTCGGTGTCGATCGAGAACATGACGCCGGACCCGCCCACATCGGAGCGGATCATCCGCTGCACCCCGATCGACAGGGCCACGTCGAGGTGGTCGAATCCTTTGACCTCCCGGTAGCTGATCGCCCGGTCGGTGAAGAGGCTCGCATAGCAGCGGCGGCAGGCGACGAGCAGGTCTCGCTCCCCGGTCACGTTCAGGAACGTCTCCTGCTGCCCGGCGAAGCTCGCGTCCGGAAGGTCTTCAGCGGTCGCGCTGCTCCGCACGGCCACGGCAAGATTCAGCTGCCCGGAACGCTCAGACAGTTCCCGGTAGGCCGAGCGGATGCCCGCGGCCGTGTCCTCGGGGAATTCCCCGTTCAGGAACAGCTCGCGCAGGGTCTCCCCGGTGGCCCGCAGCGTGGCCTCGCCGGCGTGGTACCTGTCGAGGGCGGTACGCAGGGCGGACTCGATCCCGTTCTCCGTGATGAACGCGCGGTACGCATCCGCCGTCGTCGCGAACCCGTCCGGCACCCGCACACCCTGGCCGGCGAGCGAGCCGACCATTTCGCCGAGGGAGGCGTTCTTGCCACCGACCTGGGGGATGTCGGCGAGGCCGATCTCTTCGAACCAGACCACATGACGCTCTGACATGATGACTCCCACCGCGAGTTCGAACACCGCGACCCGGCGTCCCGTGGCGCCGACGGCATCCGCTCTCGGCAACCTACTGCTGCGCCAGGGCCGCTGCTAGTGCCCGCGACCTGGCAGGCACGGCACCGGGTGTTCCTCCGGAATTCACCCGGAAGGCTTCCCCCGGTTCAGGGCCTGCGGATTATGGCCCTAGTCTGGGGGTTAGACAGATTCGATCGTTGGATTCCAGCCGCTGAGGGCACCTGTTCCAGGTGCGGTACCCGTCTGCCCCGGTGGCTGGAGAGGTGCATTCCCGGCACACTTCCGCCAGCGAGCGTAACCCGGATGGAGCTCCGGGGGCCGCCGCGCGCGACGGCCCTGCCCCGGCTCCGCGTCGCGGATCCGGGTTCACGGGAACAAAGGGAATCACCATGACCGCATTCGACCAGACACCCACCAACCCCAGCACCCCCAGACCGGCCCGGAAGTGGCTGCCCGTCCTCCTCGTCGCGATCGCCCTCGCGGCGGTCGGCACGGTTGGCGCCACCACCACCGGGGCCAGCTCCGCCTCCGCCGCCGTCCCGGTCGGCTCCGTGCGCGCACCCGTCGCGCTCGGCCTCGCCGGCACCTTCGCGATCCTCTCCAAGACAGGTGTGACGGATGTCTACGCCTCGGCCATCACGGGCAACGTCGGCGCGAGCCCGATCACCGGTGCGGCCATCCACCTCAGCTGCCCGGAGGTGACCGGCCTGGTCTACTCCGTGGATGCCGCGGGCCCCGCCTGCGAGATCACCGCCCCGAACCTGCTCACGACCGCCGTCGGCGACATGGGCACCGCGTACACCGATGCCGCCGGGCGCACCCTGCCCGACGCGGTCGACCTGGGCGCCGGCGAGATCGGCGGCCTCACCCTCGCACCCGGGCTCTATAAGTGGAACACCGGCGTGACGATCACGAGCGACGTCACCCTCGACGGCGGCC
>NZ_JASJVI010000104.1:0-10260 GCF_035019865.1 Cryobacterium sp. 10I5 | reverse complement strand
GTGTCGCATATCGAGGTTCGCCGGGCCCACGAAGGTCGATATGCGACACCTCACGGGCCGGGACGAGCCACAGTCTCACCCAAGGAAGCGGATGCCGCGACCCGGAACAGTCCCTGTCGGCGCGGGGCATCGGGCCCCGGCCGCTGACCCGCACCGGTAGGCTCGATCCATGAGCGGTTCTGTCAATATCACCTCGGCCACGGCCGACCCGGCCCTCCTCGACCTGCCCTGGCACCTGCCGCTGGATGCCTGGCCGAACGAGAACATCGCGGCCCTGCCGAAGGGCCTCTCGCGTCACCTCGTGCGGTTCGCCCATCTCAGTGGTCGCGTTGTCGCGATCAAGGAAACCACGAGCGAGATGGCCAAGCGCGAATACGAGATGCTCCGCACCCTGCAAAGTCTCGAGATCCCGTGCGTCGAGCCGCTCGCCGTGATCACGAACCGCACCAACGAAGACGGCGAGCCGCTGAACTCGGTGCTCGTCACCCGGCACCTCAAGTTCTCGCTCCCCTACCGCGCCCTGTACTCGCAGACCCTGCGCCCGACGACCGCGACCCGCCTCGTCGACGCCCTCGCCCTGCTGCTCGTGCGCGTGCACATGGCCGGCCTGTTCTGGGGTGACGTCTCGCTCTCGAACACGCTGTTCCGCCGCGACGCGGGCGCCTTCGCCGCCTACCTCGTCGACGCGGAGACCGGGCAGCTCTACCCGGGCGGCCTGTCCAAGGGCCAGCGCGAGAACGACCTCGAGATCGCCAGGGTCAACATCGCCGGCGAGCTGATGGACCTCGAGGCCGCCGGCCGAGCCGCTGACGAGCTCGACCCGATCCGGGTCAGCAACGGCATCGTGAACGCCTACCGGCTGCTCTGGACCGAGCTGACCGGCTCCGAATCCTTCGCGAGCTCCGAGCGCTGGCGTATCACCGAGCGTGTCGAGCGTCTGAACGACCTCGGCTTCGACATCGAGGAACTCGCCATCAAGACGGATGCGACCGGCTCGACCGTGCGCATCCAGCCCAAGGTCGTCGACGCCGGGCACCACCAGCGCCGTCTGCTGCGCCTGACCGGCCTCGACGCCGAGGAGAACCAGGCCCGGCGCCTGCTCAACGACCTCGACGCGTATCGCCTCGCATACGGCGACCCCGCGAGCGACGAGGAAGCCCTTGCCCACGAGTGGGTCGTCCGGGTCTTCGAACCGGTCATCCGCGCGATTCCGCGCGACCTCAAGGGCAAGCTCGAGCCGGCAGAGGTGTTCCACCAGCTGCTCGACCACCGCTGGTACATGGCCCAGAACCAGTCCAGGGACATCCCGCTCGCCGAAGCGGTCACCTCCTACGTGCAGGACGTCCTGCGTCACCGCCGCGACGAGGCGACCGTGATCGAACCCGCGACCGGGTCCATCACGCTTCCGATCGACGTCACGAACGACGACGTCGCCGCAGCCGCCGGCGACACGAGCGCCGACGACGACGCCCAGGACTGGCGCCTCAAGGTCTAGTCGACCGCGTCGGGCGCAGGCCCAGCCTTCCGGTCCGGATGCCGCGACTCGCGGCATCCGGTGCGGGCTAGGCGGTAGCGGCGGCCGCCTTGGCGGCGGCGAGCTTGACGGCCTTGGCGACCTTCGCTGCCGCGCGCAGGCGGGAGATCTCGTAGAGCGTGACGCTCGCGGCGATGCCGGCGTTGAGGGACTCGGTGCTTGCGCTGATCGGGATCGAGACGATCGCGTCGCAGGTCTCGGTGACGAGGCGCGACAGGCCCTTGCCCTCGCTGCCGACGACGACGACGATCGGGCGCTCAGCGAAGCCGAGGCCGAGCTCGGGCAGCGAGGTGTCTCCGCCGCCGTCGAGGCCGATCACGAGCACACCGACCTCCTTGAGCGACTTGAGCGTCTGGGTGAGGTTGCTCGCCATGGCGACGGGGGTGCGCGCGGCTGCACCGGCGGAGGTCTTCCACGCGGATGCCGTGACGCCGACGGACCGGCGCTGGGGCACGATCACGCCGTGGCCGCCGAAGGCCGCCGTCGAGCGGATGATGGCGCCCAGGTTGCGGGGATCGGTGATGCCGTCGAGGGCGACGAACAAGGGCTTGAAGCCGCGGCTGATCGTGAGCTCGAGGAGCTCCATCGGGTGCGCGTACTCGTACGCGGGCACCTTGAGCGCGAGTCCCTGGTGCACGGCGTCGCGGCCGGCGAGGCGGTCGAGTTCCGGGCGCATCACTTCGAGCACGGGGATGCCGCGGCCAGTCGCAAGGGTCAGGACTTCCTTGACCCGGTCATCCATTTCGATGCGGGTCGCGATGTAGAGGGTGCTCGCGGGGATCTTCGCGCGCAGCGCCTCGAGCACCGAGTTGCGCCCGGTGACGATCTCGTGCTCGTCGATCGACTTGGCCTTGCGGGTGGATGTGCCACCGCCGCCGGAGTTGGCGGTGGAGCGCTGCCCGCCCTGCGAACCCGTCGTGGGACGGCTGCGGCCGCCGCCGGCCGCTGCGAAGCGGTCCTGGGCTGCCTTGCGCTTCCCTGCGGGATGGTACGGACGGTCTTCGGCCTTGGGCGTGGGCTTCTTGCCCTCGAGGGCCTGGCGACCCTGGCCGCCTGAGCCGACCTGGGGGCCGCGGCTGCCCTTGCGCACGGACCCGGTGCGAGCCTTACGGTCTGTGTTCTTCATCAGTCAAAACTCCAATGCGCACCCGAGGGGGTGTCTTCGATGGTAATTCCGGCGGCGACGAGCTCGTCCCGGATACGGTCTGCGGCCTTGTAGTCGCGGCTTTCCCTGGCGGTCTCCCGGTCGGAGAGCAGGCGCTCGACGAGGGCGGTGAGTGCGACCATGGCTGGTTCGTCCGTCGCGACGGCCCAGCCGGGCGACAGGGGGTTGATGCCGAGGACCTCGCTCATGGCGAGCACCTGGCCGCGGGCTGCGGCCGCGGCGCGAAGGTCTTCGGCGTCGAGGGCCGCGTTGCCGGTGCGCACGGTCTCGTGCAGCACGGCGAGGGCCTGGGGCACGGCGAGGTCGTCGTCCATGGCGATCGCGAACTCGTCGGGGACGAGCTCGACGCCGCTCGAGGCGAAACGCGTCTCGGCGAGACGGCGGTCGGCCCGGTCGAGGAAGCTCTCGATGCGTTCGAGCGCGGCTTCGGCCTCGACGAGCGAGTGGTCGGTGTAGTCGATCGTGGAGCGGTAGTGCGCGGCGCCGAGGTAGTAGCGCACGACGATGGCCCTGGCCTGGTCGAGCAGCTCGGCCGCGAAGACGGAGTTGCCGAGGGACTTGGACATCTTCTGCCCGTGCACGTGCACGAGTCCGTTGTGCATCCAGTACTTCGCGAACGCATCACCGGCCGCGGTGGACTGGGCGAGCTCGTTCTCGTGGTGCGGGAAGCGCAGGTCGAGTCCGCCGCCGTGGATGTCGAAGCCCGCGCCGAGGTAGCGGCTCGCCATCGCGGAGCACTCGATGTGCCAGCCGGGCCGGCCGGGTCCCCACGGGGACGGCCAGGACGCCGAGGCCGGTTCGTCGGCCTTGTGTCCCTTCCAGAGGGCGAAGTCGCGCGGGTCGTTCTTGCCGCGCGGGTCTGCGTCCGCCGCTGCTTCCATGTCGCCGCGGCCCTGGCGGGTCAGCGCGCCGTACTCCGCCCAGCTGCGGGTGTCGAAGTAGACGTCGCCGGAGCCGTCGGCGGCCGGGTAGGCGTGGCCGCGGTCGATCAGGCGCGTGATCAGGTCCTGCATCTGCTGGATGCTCGCCGTCGCGCGGGGCTCGTAGGTGGGGGCGAGGATGCCGAGACGCTGGTACCCGGCCGTGAACTCGAGTTCGTAGCGATACGCGAGCGCCCACCACTGCTCTGCGGTGCCTGCCGCGTTGGCGAGGATCTTGTCGTCGATGTCGGTGACATTGCGGACGAACGTGACGTCGAAGCCGCGGTAGGTGAGCCAGCGGCGAAGCTGGTCGTAGACCAGGGCGCTGCGCAAGTGGCCGATGTGCGGAGACGACTGCACGGTGGGCCCGCACACGTAGATCCCGACCGCACCGGGGGTCGTCGGAATGAAGTCGCGCAAGGCCTGGGCCCGGGAATCGTACAGTTGGATCGTCACACGTCCCAGCTTAGAACAGGGCCGGTTTCCGGCAGCGGGACGAAGGGCAGGAGCAGGGCCGTCGCGAGGGAAGCGAGGCCCTCGCCGCGCCCGGTGAAACCGAGCCGGTCCGTCGTCGTCGCGGACACGCTGACCGGCGCGCCCAGGATCCCACTGAGGTAGTCCTCGGCCTCGAGACGGCGTGGGCCGACCTTCGGGCGGTTGCCGATGATCTGCACGGTGACGTTGCCGACCCGGAAGCCGGCCGCGGTGACCCGGCGCAGAGTTTCGCGGAGGAACACGTCGCCGTGCGCCCCCTCGAAGCGGGGATCGGCCACGCCGAAGACGCCGCCGACGTCACCGAGGCCCGCCGCCGACAAGAGCGCGTCGCAGATGGCGTGCACGGCGGCGTCGCCGTCGCTGTGCCCGGAGAGGCCGCGCTCCCCCGGCCAGTGCAGGCCGGCGAGCCACAGCGGCGCGGCCTCGTCGTACGCATGCACGTCGAGGCCGGAACCGATCCGCGGTACCCAAGAGGCGGACTGCGGGCGTGCAGCTGCGGCATCCGTGCGTACGAGCTCGTCGAGGAGGGCCTCGGCCCGGTGCAGGTCCCACGGGGTTGTGATCTTGAACGCGAGGGGGTCACCGGGGATGACGCCGACGGAATTCCCGGCGGCCGCGACGATCTCGGCATCGTCGGTCGGGGTGCCCGCCGGGTCAGCGCCGCTCATGGCGGCGAGCAGCACGCCCCGGGGGAAGCCCTGCGGCGTCTGCACGGCCGACAGGGCCGAGCGGTCGACCGTCGCGAGGATCGTGCCCTCGGCATCGACGTGCTTGATGGTGTCGACGAGGGCGAGACCGGGAACGATGCCGTGCCCGGTCCGGCGCACGGCGGCGACGACGGCGTCGCACAGGCCGGAGGGGGTCAGGGCGCGGGCGGCGTCGTGCACGAGCACGGTCTCGACGCCCGGGCGCAGCATGGCGAGGCCCCGGTTGACGGAGTCCGCGCGGGTGAGCCCGCCCACCACGACGTCGACGTACCCGGCGGCGACGCCGGCAGCGGATGCCGCGATCGCCCGGGCCTCGGACAGGTGGCTGTGCGGCGCCACGACGATCACCTGGGCGGGTTCGACCATGCCGAACACGGAACCGAGCGCTCGCTCGAGGAGGGTGCGGCCCCTGAGCAGCACGAAGGCCTTGGGCTCCGCGGCGCCGAGCCTGGCACCGCTGCCCGCGGCGACGACGATGACCGCGACCGCGGGGGCTGCGTATTCAGTCATGTCTGGAGGCTATCTGCTGGAGGGTGGATGCTGCGGGATGAGTCACACCGGAACGTGCGAAAGGCGGCACCTCGCGGCGCCGCCTTTCAGCGTGTGAATGAACGTGGGGTGGGCTAGGAGGCCAGGACCTCGTCGAGGACCGTTGAGGCCTTCTCTTCGTCGGTCTTCTCGGCGAGGGCCAGCTCGCTGATCAGGATCTGGCGGGCCTTGGCGAGCATGCGCTTCTCCCCGGCGGACAGGCCGCGATCCTGGTCGCGGCGCCACAGGTCGCGGACGACCTCAGACACCTTGATGACGTCGCCGGAAGCGAGCTTTTCCAGGTTGGCCTTGTACCGGCGGGACCAGTTGGTCGGCTCCTCGGTGAACGGGGCGCGCAGCACCTCGAAAACCTTGTCGAGGCCCTCACGGCCGATCACGTCGCGCACGCCGACGAGGTCGACGTTCTCGGCGGGAACTTCGATGGTGAGGTCGCCCTGAGTCACATTGAGCTTCAGGTACAGTTTTTCCTCACCCTTGATGATCCGCGTTTTCACTTCCGTGATTGTCGCGGCACCGTGGTGGGGATAAACGACGGTTTCGCCTACTTCAAAAAGCATGTATGGATATCCCTTCAGCAACGTCTAGGATACCACAGCGAGGGGTGGTAGGGTTTGCGACCCTGACCGGGGCAGCGGCAGGCGGCGCCACGTGGCCGGCCTCCCCGATACGCTAGGCTCAAAGCGAAATCTGCGGCGTTCGCGCCTTCAGGCGCACCGTCGAACTGTTGGAGGTCTTGTGAGGGCTCGAGTCTTGCTGTCCGTGTTGTTGACGGCCGGCATCCTGCTGGGTACCAGTGGATGCAACCTGCTGGCCCCGCAGTCAACGACCAAGCACTACGACGCGAGCGACGGGGTCAGCGGCAACGTCGGCGACCTGAAGGTCCGCAATGCGATCGTGCTGTCCAAGGACGGAAAGACCGGGAGCCTCCTCGTCACCGTCGTCAATCCGAGCGACTCGGCGCACAGCCTGTCCGTGCAGTACACGGCCACGACCGGCAAGGTCACCCAGCAGTTGACCCTGAAGCCGCAGTCGAGCACCGCGATCGGTGCGACCGGCGGCCCTGTGATCACCCTCGAGAACATCGACGCCCCGCTCGGCTCGCTGTTCCCCGTCTACTTCCAGTACGGCACCGAGACCGGCCTCCAGTTGCTCGCGCCGGTGCTCGACGGCACCCTCCCCCAGTACTCGACCCTGCTGCCGACCACGGCGCCCTAGCGTCCGGCCTGCTCAGGCCAGGCCCGACCGGACCCGGCCTCGAACCGGGCCCGGTCAGGCCTCGAACCGGGCCGGGTCAGGCCTCGAAACGGTAGCCGAGGCCCCGCACGGTGACAAGCATGGTCGGCTCGGACGGTATCGCCTCGATGCGCGAACGGATCCGCTTGATGTGCACGTCGAGGGTCTTGGTGTCACCGAAGTAGTCGGTGCCCCAGACCCGGTCGATCAGCTGGCCGCGGGTGAGCACCCTGCCGGCGTTCCGCAACAGGAACTCGAGGAGCTCGAACTCCTTGAGCGGCATGTTGACGACCGCGCCGCTCACTGCGACGGTGTGGCGTTCGATGTCCATCCGGACAGTCCCCGCCGTGAGCATGTTCTCGTCGTCCTCGGTCTGGTCTGTGCGGCGACGCGACACCGCACGGATGCGCGCGAGCAGTTCCCTGGTCGAGTACGGCTTCGTCACATAGTCGTCCGCACCGAGCTCGAGGCCCACGACGATGTCGACCTCGGAATCCTTTGCGGTCAACATGATGATCGGCACCTGGGAGCGGGTGCGGATCTCGCGGCACACCTCGGTCCCGGGGATGCCGGGGAGCATCAGGTCAAGCAGGATCAGGTCCGGTCCGATCCGGTCGAACTCGCTGATGGCGCTCGGCCCGTCCTCGGCAACGGTGACCTCATAGCCTTCGCGTTCGAGCAGGAAGCTCAACGGCTCGCTCAGCGCTTGTTCGTCCTCAACCAAAAGAATGTGGGTCACGGGGTCTCTCCTGTTTTGGCCAGGGCGATGTGACTCGCCTCAGGCAGCCGGATGGTGAACGTCGAACCGCTGCCCGGCTGGGACCAGACGCGGATGTCGCCGCCGTGGATCTGCACGATGTGCTTCACGATGGAGAGGCCGAGGCCCGTTCCACCGGTGTGGCGCGACCTGGCCTGGTCGACGCGGAAGAATCGTTCGAAGATGCGGTCGAGGTCCGCCTCCTGGATGCCGACGCCCTGATCGGTCACCGTCACCTCGACGACGCCGTCGTGGTGTCGTACGCCCACACCCACCCGAGATCCCTCTGCGGAGTAATGCACCGCGTTGGCGACCAGGTTGTGCACGGCCATCACGAGGAGCCGCTCGTCGCCCGTGACGACGGCGCCGGAGGGCTGGCCGACGGCGAGCGTGATGCGTGCGGCATCCGCAACGACCCTGCTCTGGTCGACGGCCGCAGCGACGATGTCGTCGATCTGCAGGTTTTCCGGCTCGGTCAGGGAGTCCTGCGCCTGGAGCCGGGAGAGCTCGATGATCTCCTGCGTCAGCCGGGTCAGGCGACCGGATTCCGTGGTGAGCCTGCTGGCGAACCTGCGCACCTGCACCGGTTCGTCCGCGGCCTGGTTGAGCGCCTCGGCAAGCAGGCCGACGGCCGCGATCGGGGTCTTGAGCTCGTGGCTGATGTTGGCGACGAAGTCGCGGCGCACCTCGTCGAGGCGGAAGGCCTCCGTGCGGTCCTCGGCGAGCAGCAGCACGTACCGGGTGCCGAGCGTCGCCAGGCGCACGCGCACCCGCATGCTCGCGTCGCCGAACGGACCGCGCGAGAGGATCAGGTCTTCGGCGATCGGCTCCCCGGAGCGCCGCACCCTGCCGGCGAGCTCGAGGAGCTCCGGATGCACGATCTGCCGGTTCCAGACCATTCCCATCGAGACGGCCGCCGGGGACGTCTTCATCACGTTGTTCGACGGGTCGAGCACGACGGCCGCGGTGTCGAGTGCGTCGAGGACCTGGTCGATACCGTCCGGCACGGCCGGGTTGACCACCTCGGAGGCGCGTCGGCCGTGGCGTTCAGCGATCTGGAGCAGGCTGATGAACCCGGCGCCGACCATGAGGCCCAGTGCCAGAGACACCAGCACGAGCCACGATGATTCCATTCCACCAGATTACTGACACAAAAAAGCCGAACGAACCGTGCCGGGCCGCTGGACGGCTACTTTAGGTAGTATTCAACACTCCGGCACCTGCCGTTAACCTCTGTCCACGAAGATTCGCTGGGGGCCAGGTGGTTTCCACGTTTCTGCGCGTACCGCGCGCCCAGGAAGGAACACAGACTTATGCGTGAAGTATTCCAGCAGGAGCTCGCCGAGGTTCAGGACCGCCTCGTCGAGATCTCCCGCCTCGTCGGCATCTCGATCGCGAAGTCGACCAGGGCGTTCAACGAGTCCGACGTCGGCCTCGCCGAAGAAGCCATCAGCGAAGACGACAAGATCGACGAGCTGACCATCGAACTGGACGAACTGGCGATCACGATCCTGGCCCGCCAGCAGCCGGTCGCCCGCGACCTGCGCATCGTCGTGAGCGCCCTCCGGATCAGTTCGTCGCTCGAGCGGATGGGTGACCTTTCCACCCACATCGCCCAGCTCGCCCGCTACCGCTTCCCCGACAAGGTCGTTCCGAAGAGCCTGCGCGGCACCTTCGGTGAGATGGGGGCCCTGCTTGTGACCATCTCGACGATGCTCACCGAGTTGCTCACCACCCAGGACGTGAAGCTCGCCGAGGTCATCCGCAACGAGGACGACAAGGTCGACGCCCTGCACCTGAGCGTCTTCGACGCGGTCCTCGCCGAGACCTGGAAGGGCGCTGCTGCCGACACGGTCGACTCGACCCTCGCGAGCCGGTACCACGAGCGGTTCGCCGACCACGCCGTCTCGATCGCCAAGAAGATCCAGTACCTCGGCACCGGCGCCTGGCAGCAGAGCACGACCGGCGTCCAGTAGCCCGCCTGCATCACCCGAAACGCTGAAGCAAACGAAACGGCCCCGGAAGCGAATGCTTCCGGGGCCGTTTCGTCGGGAATTGTCGATAGTGGGCTAATGGGGCGGGAGTGCTACTTCTTGCTGCCCTGGGCTGCGACGGCCGCGGCACCGGCGGCTGCGGCCTCGGGGTCAAGGTACTGGCCTGCACCGATCGGGACCAGGTTCTCGTCGAGGCGGTAGACGAGCGGGATTCCGGTCGGGATGTTGAGCTCGGCAATGTCGGCGTCGCTGATGTTGTCGAGGTGCTTCACGAGGGCGCGCAGCGAGTTGCCGTGGGCGGTGACGAGAACGGTCTTGCCTGCGCGGAGGTCCGTCGCGATGTCGGACTCCCAGTAGGGCAGCATCCGGTCGACGACGTCGCTCAGGCACTCGGTGCGGGGAAGCTCGTCGCCGAGGCCGGCGTAACGCGGGTCGTGCGCCTGGGACCAGGGGGAATCGTCGGCGAGCACGGGCGGCGGTACGTCGAAGGAACGGCGCCAGAGCTGGAACTGCTCCGGGCCGAACTTGGCGAGGGTCTCCGCCTTGTCGAGGCCCTGCAGGGCGCCGTAGTGGCGCTCGTTGAGGCGCCAGGAGCGCTTCACGGGGATCCAGAGGCGGTCGGCCTCCTCGAGCGCGATGTTCGCGGTCTGGATGGCGCGGCTAAGGAGTGACGTGTGCAGGACGTCGGGCAGGAGGCCGGACTCTGCGAGGAGCTCGCCGGCGCGCTTGGCCTCCGCGGCTCCCTGCTCGCTCAGGCGAACGTCGACCCAACCGGTGAAGAGGTTTTCTTGGTTCCATAGGCTCTGGCCATGGCGAAGGAGGATGAGATTGTATGACATGCCTCCAACTCTATCGAGAGCCGGGCCGGTGGTCGGTGGCCGGGGGTCAGTGGCGGGGGTTCGGTGT
>NZ_JASJVI010000103.1:0-10609 GCF_035019865.1 Cryobacterium sp. 10I5 | reverse complement strand
GTCGGGGTGGGCGTCGCTGAGCCCGTGACCGGGAGGGGGACGGGAGCGGAGGCGCGCGTGGACGCGCCTGCGACGACGGCGCCGCTGCCGAGCAGGGCGAAGGCGATGGCCGCGGCCGTGACCCAGGCCGCAGTGCGGTGTCTGTCGAGGAACGCGGCGATCCCGGTAGCTCCGGGGCCGCGCGGTCCGGGACGGTGAGGGGCGGCGCCCGAAGCTCCGGGGCTCTGCGGCGCGGTGCTGTCCTGATCGTTCACGCCTGTACTGTACCTGCGTCCGCTGTGAGGCGCGCGGCCAGCCACTCGTCGAATACGGCGGCGGGCACCGGCGGAGACACGTGGTACCCCTGGGCCTGGTCGCAGCCGAACCGGGCGAGCTGTGCATACGCCTCGGCGTCCTCGACCCCCTCGGCCACCATCCGCAGGCCCAGGCTGTGGGCGAGGTGGATGCTCGACGACACCACTGCCGCGGCGCGCTTGTCGCCGTTCAGCGGGGCCACGAAGGAGCGGTCGAGCTTGAGCTCGTCGATCGGGAGTTCGCGGAGGTAGGCGAGCGAGCTGTACCCGACGCCGAAGTCGTCGACGGCGATGCGGATGCCGCGGGAGCGCAGTCTCCCGAGGATGTCGCTCGCGCGGCCCCGGTCGTCGAGCAGGAACGCCTCGGTGATCTCGAACATGAGCGCCGTCGCCGGGAGGTCACGCGCGGTGAGCATGGCGCCCACCCGTTCGGGCAGGCCGGAATCGAGAAGCGAACTCGCCGCGAGGTTGACCGCGATCGTAAGCCTCTCGCCGCGAACGTGCCACACCGCGGCCTGGTCGAGTGCGAGTTCCAGGACGCGCTCCGTCAGCGTCTGCATCAGGCCGGCGTCCTCGACGAGTTCAAGGAAGTCGCTCGGGTAGAGCAGACCGCGTTTGGGATGGTTCCAGCGTACGAGAGCCTCGACCCCGCGCACTTGCCCGCCGGAGAGTTCGACTTTCGGCTGATAGTGCAACACCAGTTGGTTCGCCACGAGCGCCGTGCGCAGTTCCTCGAGGGTGCGCAGCCGGGTGTCGCCATGACTGTCGTCGATCGGGTGGTAGACACGATGCCCGCCTCGCCGCACCTTGGCGCGGTACATCGCCATGTCGGCCTTGCGCATCAGGATTCCGAGGCTCGAACCGTGCTCGGGGCTCAGGGCGATCCCGATGCTCGCGCTCGTCTGCAGGGAGATGCCTTCGAGCGTGTGCGGTGCCGCGAGGGCGGATTGCACCTTGATCGCGACCACTTCGGCGTCTTCCCGGCTGGAATCGCGGAGTAAGATCGCGAATTCGTCGCCGCCGAGGCGCACGAGGAGGTCGTCCACGCCGAGCTGGGCGCCGATCCGCAGGCCCACCTGCACGAGGAGCACGTCGCCGACGTCGTGCCCGAGACTGTCGTTGACCTCTTTGAACCGGTCCAGGTCCAGAAGGAGCAGGGCGTTGTGGCCGCCGAGGGCCAGCCAGGCGGGCACCTCGGCGTAGAGGGCCCGCCGGTTCGGCAGCCCGGTGAGGTCATCGCTGCGGGCCAGCCTCGCGAGATCGCCCATCCGGCCGAGCTCCCGGAATGCGAGGACCGTGCGAGCGGACGAGACGACGAGGGTGGCCGCGGCGAGCGCCACCGTCACCTGCGACTCTCCGTGCCTGCTGGACACAAGGAGGACGGCGAGTCCGGCGATCGTCGCGAAAACGGGAACCGCGAGCACACCGGAGCCGCCCGCCGTTGCGCCCCGACGCCCTGCACCGGTGCCGCGTTCTGCCGCGCTCCCGGCGTCCGTGCCTGCGTCGACCGTGCCGGCGTCGCCCGGGTTCGAAGTCGCGGCGGCCCACAGCCACGACGCGACGAGTGCGAGCCCGATCGACCAACCGGCATCGAGCCAGTGACCGACCACGTAGGTGCCGCCGAGTTTGGCCAGGGCGAAGAGGATGTCCCCCGCGGCGAACGAGAGCAGCCCACCCACGAGCAGGATCCAGCTCTGGCCTGCCGTCAGGATCGGTGACGCCGCGATCGCGACGACCGCTGCGACGATCACGAGATCGAGCACGGGACTCGCGATGCCCACGAAGGTGGAGATCGACGGCGGCCGGGCGGCGCCCACCGCGAGCACGGGACCGAGCACGGCGGAGACGACCGCGGCTGCGCCGAGGCCTCCGACGACGCAGTCCAGGGCGATGGCGAGTGAGAGGCTCCGCAACTGGTGCCGCACGAGGGTGAACAGTGCGGCGAGCATCAGCGGATAGAAGGCGAGGTAACAGAGCTGGGCGAGGCTGGCCAGCATCGGCACCCAGTCGCCCACCGGGAGGTCGGCGGCAGCGAAGAAGCCGTTGCCGATCACGAACACGGTGACGGCCGAGGCGGCGAGCCGGGCCTGGAGTCGATTCGCCCGGGTGTGCGCGACCGCCACCCAGCAGACGACGAGGGGCGCGGCTGCGGCGAGCACCCCGAGCAGGATGAACGGCGAGGAGACATAGTCCGCGGGTGCCCGCAGCATGAGGCTCGCCACGTGCGCCGCGACGATGAGCCAGAGCGCCCAGAGCATCCATCGATCGACACCCTGGCGGCGCGGCGTCACGACGGCCGTCATGGTGACGCCGTGAGCGCGAGACGACGTTCTGCGAGCCAGCTGTCGAGTTCCCCGGCGGGCATCGGCCGCGACATGAGGAAGCCCTGGGCTTCATCGCAGCCGTACCTGGCCAGGTCGGCGTAGACCTCGGCGTCTTCGACGCCCTCGGCCACCATTGTGAGCCCGAGGCTGTGTGCCAGTTCGATCGTCGAGGCGACGAGGGCGGCCGCGCGGGAGTCGTCCTTCATCGGAGACACGATCGACCGGTCGAGCTTGAGTTCGTCGATCGGCAGGTCGCGCAGATACGCGAGCGAACTGTAGCCCGTCCCGAAATCATCGATGGCGATGCGGATTCCCCCCGCCCGCAGCCGGGTCAGGATCGCGGTGGTACGGGAGCGGTCCTCGAGCAGGAACTCCTCGGTGATCTCGAGGATGAGGGCGGATGCCGGCAAGCCGCGATCGGACAGCATCGCCGCGATCCGCTCCGGCAGTTCCGCATCGACGAGGGCGCTCGCCGTCAGGTTGACGGCGACGGTCAGGTCGTCGCCTCTGGCGTGCCAGACGGCGGCCTGGTCGAGGGCCATGTCGAGCACCTGTTGGGTCATCGCGTTCATCAGCCCGGCCTCCTCGACGATGCTCAGGAAGTCACGGGGCTGCACGAGTCCGCGCACG
This sequence comes from Cryobacterium sp. 10I5, assembly GCF_035019865.1. Lineage (NCBI taxonomy): Bacteria > Bacillati > Actinomycetota > Actinomycetes > Micrococcales > Microbacteriaceae > Cryobacterium > Cryobacterium sp. 10I5. The sequence goes on along the minus strand of NZ_JASJVI010000103.1, from coordinate 7,362 downwards.
GGGTGGTTCCAGCGCACGAGCGACTCGACCCCGCGCACGACTCCGGTCGCGAGGTCGACCTTGGGCTGGTAGTAGACCACCAGTTGCCGCTCGGCCAGGGCGACGCGCAACTCCTGGAGGGTGCGCAGCCGGGCGGCACCGTGACTGTCGTCGCTCGTGTCATAGACCCGGTGACCGCTTCGGGTCGCCTTGGCCTTGTACATCGCCATGTCGGCCTTGCGGAGCAGGCCGGTCACGTCGAGGGCCTGGCCGGGATAGAGGGCGATTCCGATGCTGACCGTCGTCTGCAAGGTGATTCCCTCGAGCAGGTACGGCCGGGCGAGGGCCTCCCTGAGCGTCCCCGCCACGACCACGGCCTCCGCCTCCCTCGCGTCGGCGAGCAGGATCGCGAATTCGTCGCCTCCGAGCCGGGCGACGAGGTCGGTCCCACGGACATGGTTCGTGAGGCGAGTCCCGACCTGCACCAGCAGTTCGTCCCCGACGTCGTGCCCGAGGCTGTCGTTGACCTCCTTGAAGCGGTCGAGGTCAAGCAGAAGCAGGGCCCGGTCGGTCCCGGCGGCGAGGCTCAACGGCACCTCGGCATAGAGGGCGCGCCGGTTGGGGAGACCGGTGAGGTCGTCCGTTCTGGCCTGCCTGCGCAGGTCGCCCATCCGCCGCAATTCGCGGAATGCCAGCGTCGTCCGGGCGGCGGCCAGGACCACGGCCACGGCCGCAAGGGAGATGGCGAGCGGGGACACCTCGACCTCACTCGCGATCACGAGGACGACGAGCCCAGCGGTTGTCGCCAGAACGGGGAGGGAGAGCGCCCAGCGCACGACGGCCGCGTTGCGGACGGTCGGCGACGTGGATCCGGGCCTCGCCGCGCGGTACGCCCACAGGGCTATGAACGCGAGGCCTGCGATCCAGCCGAGGTCGAACGGCGACGCCGTCCGGTAGCTGCCCTCGATCGTCATCCCCGTGAGGGCGAAGCCGATGTCGGCGGCGGCGAAGAGCAGCAACCCGGCGATCAGCATGAGCCAGCTGCGTCCGGCACTGATCGAACGCGAGGCGGCGACACCGGCAAGCGCGGCGATCACGACGATGTCCAGGAGTGGATTCACCGCGGCGACGAACGAGTCGAGCGAGAACGGCCGTCCGAATGCCCGGTCGATGCTCGGTCCGAGGACGACGACGAGAAGGGAGGCCGCGCCGAGCGCGCCGACGGTACTGTCCAGAGACATACCCCAGGACAGCCGCCCTCTCTGCCGGTGGACGAGAACCGCGAGGGCCGTGATCATCAGCGGGTAGAACGAGAAGAACAGCCCGGTCGCGAGGATCGCCAGCGGGTCGGAGGCCGCGCCCGCGAAGACCAGGTAGACCAGGGAGAACAGGATGCCCGCGAGGGAGTATGCGCTCACGGCCAGGGCCGCGAGGATCAACTCGGTCCGGCGCGCGGTGGCGCGATGGACGGACAGCCAGCAGAGCACGATGGGCGCCGCGAAGGAGAGCGCTCCCACAATATCGCCGATCGGCGTCCGAACGCCTGCGACGCCCGCGACGAGGGTCTGGACCGCGGACGCAGCCACGAGGCCGATCAGCGCCCAGACGAGCCAGGCATCCCGCCGTGGCGTGGCCGCACCTCGCCTGCGATCCTCCCCCACCAGCAATTCCATTGGATCCGAGCTCTCGAGTAATACACCGTCCGGACGGGGTGGTGCCCGGTCGCGGTTGTCTGTGAGGTCAGGCTATCGTGCCAGAAGCCCTCACGTTCGCCGGTCAGCGGCCTATTCGCCCGGGTAACGCAGTCCGATACGTTCCCGCACGGTGTCCAGGGTCTCCATGATGCTCACCATCTCGCTGACGGGGAGCAGGTCGCTCTCGGTGAGACCGGCGCGGATGACCCGTTCGGCTTCGACCGCCTGGAACTGCATCCCACGGCCGGTCACGTCCGACACGTACGACTCGAGCACCTCGCCGCTGCTGTTCAACACCCGGAAACTCGTCGGCGAGTACCAGACGGCGTCGATCTCGATCCGGCCGAGTGTGCCGAGAATGACCGCCGTGTTCGTCCCCGCGGTATCGCTCGCCGAGAGCGTGACGGCGATCTGGCCGCCGGGGTAGCGGAAGGTCGTCGCGACCTGAGCATCCGCTCCCGTCGCCTTGAAGGTCGCCGCGGCGAGGATGGTCTCGGGAGTCCCGAAGAGCTCCGAGGCGAAGGTGATCGGGTAGATGCCGAGGTCGAGCAGCGCGCCGCCGCCGAGCTGCATGGAGTTGAGCCGGTGCCCTGGGTCGTCCGGGAGGTCCTGGGTGTGGTCGGCGATCAGGGTATGCACGTCGCCGATGGTGCCCGCGGCGATGATCTCCCTGATCCGTCGCATGTGCGGCAGGAACCGGGTCCACATCCCTTCGAGCACGAGCAGGCCCTTTTCGGCTGCGAGTTCGGTGATCTCCCTGGCCTCGCGCGCGTTGAGGGTGAGCGGCTTCTCGATCAGCACGTGCTTGCCGTTGTTCAGGGCGAGTGTCGCGTTGGCGGCATGAAACGGATGCGGGGTCGACACGTAGACGATGTCGACCTCGGGGTCCGCGGCGAGGGCTTCGTAGCTGCCGTGGGCGGTGGGGATGCCGAATTCGGTCGCAAAGGCATCCGCCCCGGCCTGGGACCGGGACCCGACGGCCTGGACGGTGTGCCCGTCCAGGATCAGGTCTGTGGTGAAGGCGTGGGCGATGCCGCCGGTGGCCAGGATTCCCCAGCGAATTGTCTCGGTCATGCTCCGAGCCTAGTCACGTGCCGGCGACGCCGACCTCGCCGAATGTCGCCTTTTCTTCCGAGTGTCGCCGGTGCAGCGGCGATGCTCGGCGGGAATGGCTACTCTCGGCGGCGGGACCTGCGGACCGTCAGGCGGAGAGGGCCCGGTCGAGGTCGTTGATCAGGTCGGTCGGGTCCTCGATGCCGATCGACAGCCGGATGAGTCCCTGCGTGATGCCGAGGCGCTCGCGCAGCTCGGGGGCGAACGCTGAGTGGGTCGTGGTCGCGGGGTGCAGCGCCATCGAGCGCACGTCGCCGATGTTGGTCATCCGGCTGATCACCCGGAGCCCGTCGAGGAACCGGCGCGCTCCAGCCGCACCGCCGTGCACGGTGACCGAGAAGACCGAGCCGCTGCGGCCGCCGTAGAGCCGATCGGCGAGTTCGTAGTACGGACTGCCGGGCAGGCCGGCGTAGTCGACGCTGTCGACGCGCGGATGACCCTCGAGCCATTCCGCGATTGCGAGCGAATTCGAGAGGTGTCGTTCCATGCGGAGGGACAGGGTCTCGATGCCCTGGTGCAGCAGAAAGGAGTTGAACGGGGAGAGCGCGGGACCGATGTCGTTCACGACGGCCTCGCGGGTCATCCGTGCGTAGGCGGTGGGTCCGTACTGGTCGAGGATGGACGGCTTGCCCGGGCGCACCGGGTCGGTGAGGAGTGGGTAGGAGCGGGTGGAGGCGGCCCAGTCGAAGCGGCCGCCGTCGACGATGGTGCCGGACAGGGCGGCGCCGTGGCCGCTCAGGAACTTCGTCGAGGAGTGCACGACGATGTCGGCGCCGTGCTCGAAGGGCCGGATCAGGAAAGGCGAGGCGATCGTGTTGTCGACGACGAGCGGGATCCCGTGCCGGCGGGCGACCTCCGCGACCCTGCCGATGTCGACGATGTCGTTCTTGGGGTTCGGGATGGTCTCGGTGAAGATCGCCTTGGTGTCCGGGGTGATCTGACGGTCCCACTCGTCGTCGTCTGCCTCGTTCCAGACGTAGTCGACGCTGACGCCGAAGCGTTTGAAGCTGCGGCCGAAGAGGGTGCGGGTGCCGCTGTAGATGCTCGCGGTCGAAACGATCCGTTCGCCGGAGCCGGCGAGCGCGAGCAGGGCGGCGGTGATCGCGGCCTGGCCGGAGGAGACGACGATGGCCTCGGTGCCGCCCTCGAGGGAGGCGATCCGCTTCTCGGCGACACTGCCGGAGGGGTTCCGCTGCCGGGAGTAGATCAGGCCGTCGCCCTCGCCGGAGAAGCGCCCGGCGGCATCGTCGTAGGAGTCGAAACGGTAGCCTGCCGTCATCGCAATCGGCTGGATCCTGGCCCCGTTGGAGCGGTCTTCCGTTTCACCGGCGTGCACCTGGCGGGTGTCGAAGGCATAGCCGTCCCAGTCGTACTCCGGGGCGGCGACCGTGTGCGGGGTGACGGTGTCGTCGCTGCCGATGTCTTCCGTCACGATGTCGTCGAGGGTGGGTTCGGTTTCGGCCTGGTGGGTCACGGTGTTCCTGTCCTTGCTTCGGTGCGGTGCACGTTCTGGCGCTGCGCGGTGTGCCGCAGGACGGCATCCCGCATCTGCAGCACGGCCTGCTCGAGGATCGGCCGGGGCATGGCGAAGATCAGCCGGACGTACCCCTCGTATCCCTTCCCGCACTGCGCACCGTCGGTCACCGCAACACCCGCCTCGGTACGGAAGAAGTCGGCGAGCGACCCTTCGATACCGAGCCGCCGACAGTCGAGCCAGGCGATGTACGTCGCCTCGGGGATCCGGTAGCCGACCTCGGGCAAGTGCTCCGCCAGGAGCCGCCCGAGCTCGCGGCGGTTGCCGTCGAGGTAGCCGGTGACCTCGGTGAGCCATTCCCGGCCGTTACGGTAGGCCGCCGTGGCAGCGATGACCCCGGGCGTCGAGGCCCCGTGCAGCACAGCGAAGCCGAAGATCTGGTAGAGCTCCTCGTCGGCGAGGTTGGACGTGATGAGCTGCGCGGCCTTGAGCCCGGGGATGTTCCAGGCCTTCGACGCGGAGGTCGCGGTGATCGTGTGCCGGGCGGTCACGGCCGAGATGGATGCGTACGCAACGTGCGGCGTGGACCCGTAGCGGAGCGGCGAGTGGATCTCATCGGCGAAGACCCGGCCGTTGTGCCGGTCGACGATCACCGCGATGGCCTCGAGCTCCTCCCGTGAGATCGCGGTCCCGGTCGGGTTGTGCGGGTTGCACAGGATGAGGGTGCGCGCGCCGGCGTGGAAGGCCGCCTCGATCCCGTCGAGGTCGTGCGTCCAGCGCCCGTCCGACTCGATGCCGGGCACCTCGAAGACCTCCCGGCCGAGTGTCGGGATGAAGGAGAGGAAGGGCATGTAGGCCGGAGTCGGGATGATGACGCCGCTCCCGGCCGGGGAGTACTTCGTCACGGCGACCTCGAGGGCGGCCATCACGTCGGACACGGGATGGATGTTCTCCGGGGCGATCGCCCACCCGCAATCCGTGCGGAGCCACTCCGAGGCTGCCTCGGCCATCCGACGCGTGGTCGCGGGGGCCAGGTACCCGAGGTCGCCGTCATCGATCGCGCGGTGCAGCGCCTCGGTGACCACCGGTGCCGTTCCGAAGTCCATCTCCGCGACCCACGCCCCGATGGTGCCGGCGTGCAGGCTCCACTTCCGGCTGTCGGGCCGGCTCAGCTGGTCGCGGGTGATGTCGTCAAAGCGGGAAGTCGTCATGGGGATCTCTCGGATGAATGGTCACCGGCGCCCCCTGCGACCATGTACTGCGTGGCGCTCACGCTATCAAGTGCGCGCGATGCGGGGAGTCTCGAGGCGACACATAACGACTCAGTGCGAGATCACGGTCGTTCCGATTCGATTGCGGAGAAAACACCCTCGTCGTGGCGACGAGGGTGTTTTCTCCGCAACTGAACCCGGGAACTAGCGCACGGTCGCGGTGCGGAGCGGCAACCAGATGCCCACCATCGCGATCACGACCAGCACGACGCCCGCGACGGCGAGCCACCAGAGCGCGAAGTTCGCGATCAACGCGGATGCCGAGGGGATCACGATGATCAGGCCGACGATGATCAGGATGGCGGCGACGGCCGCGATCACCTGCGGGCCGCGCGCCCCGAACCGCACCCAGGATGCGCCGAAGGCCCCTCCAACGCTCAGCAGGGCGAGCACCGAGAGGAAGACGATCGGGATCAGTTTCGTGAGGTCGCCGGCCCCGAGAATGTTGATGTCGAAAATATAGAAGCCGAAGAACCAGTGCCCGGTGGCGAGTTCGAGAAGCATCAGCACGGCTAACACCACGGTGAGATAGGCGGCCTGCAGGATGTTCCACGCCAGGGTCCCCAGGGTGAACGCCCGCCGGGTGGCCCCGAGCGCCAGTGCGAACGGGAACGTGGTCGCGGCGGAGGCGACGCCCATGCTGACGAGGAACCCGGCGAGGGAGAACAGCATGCCGGTGTTGCTCCGCGAGGAGTTGATCCACACCGCGGAGCCGGGCTGGCTGCCACCCCGCCAGAAGAGCAGTGAGATCAGTATCGAAATCACGACGACGACCGCGACGATGAAGAGCGGCACCAGGAGGGCGACGACGCGCCGGTTCAGGTGAAGTTTGACGACCGAGACAATGGCATTCATGCTGCTGCCGCTTCCTTCTGCTGGGTGGTGCGGGTGGACTGGTGGTCGGTCTGCTCCGCCGCGTCTCCGGCGGGCGCGCCGTATGCCGCGACGAGCTGCTGCAGGGAGGCGGACGCGACCTGCACTCCTGTTCGCCGGGCCTCGGCCAGGAGAGCTTCATCGGCGTCCCCGGTGACGGTCACCGAGCTGAGGGAGCCGATGGCGCGCGTCTGCAGGACCGTGCGGCCGACGGTCAGCCGGCCGACGGCATCCGCTGCGCCGCTGATCACGACCGCGAGTTCGCGGGCCTCGTCACGGTCGCAGTCGACGGCGACCCGGCCCGCGTTGAGGATGACGACCCGGTCGAAGAGAGACTCCGACTCGTCGATGAGGTGCGTCGAGAGCAGGATCGTGCGCGGATGCCGGCCGTAGTCCCGCAGGAGCACGTCATAGAAGAGGGTGCGCGCTCCGACATCGAGACCGAGGTAGGGCTCGTCGAAGAGGGTGACGGGGGCCCGGGAGGCGAGGCCGATCACGATCGCGACGGCGGACAGCTGGCCACGGGAGAACTTCTTGATCGGCGTCTTCGCCGGGATCCGGAAGCCCTCGACGAGCTCAGCGGCGACCTCGGCGCTCCAGTCCGGCGCGAATTCGGGGGCGATCCGCAACACATGCTTGAGCTGGTAGTTGTCGGGGTAGCGCTGGTTGTCCCGGATGAAGCTGATCCGTGAGCCGGTGACCTCGTGCTCGAACGGGGTGTCGCCGAGCACGAGGGCCTCACCGGAGGACGGCCGGTCGTGGCCGGCGATGATCGACATGACCGTCGTCTTTCCGGCACCGTTGCTGCCGAAGAGCCCGCAGATCGACCCTTCCGGCACACGGAAACTGACGTTGTCGAGAGCCGTGGCGTGACCGTAGGTTCGGGTCACGGCACGGATGTCGATGGCTGCGGTCATGAGAGAACTTCTTTCTCGATCATCGGGGTTGGGGTTGGGGC
>NZ_JASJVI010000102.1:0-10991 GCF_035019865.1 Cryobacterium sp. 10I5 | reverse complement strand
CTCCCTCCCCTCGCGAGAGTACATAAAGTGCCCTTAAAAGTGGGTCTTAAGGGCCAAAACTGTACTCTCGCGGAACCCGGTGGGGGCGGTACGCGAACGACACGAGCGGTACGAGCGGTACCAGCGGTACGAGCAGAACGAATCACGCACAAGGACGGAAACACGTTATGACGAAGATCACGGTATTGGCGGGCGGGATCGGCGGGGCCCGGTTCACGCGGGGGCTGCTGCACTATCTCGAGGCGAACGATCCGTCTGCGCGGGTGACCGTCATCGTCAACACGGGCGACGACATGTGGCTCGACGGCCTGCGCATCTGCCCCGACCTCGACACCGTGATGTACACCCTCGGCGGCGGCATCAACGAGGAGCAGGGCTGGGGCCGCCCGGACGAATCCCGCCGCACCTCGTCCGAGATCGCGGCGTACGGGCGCGGCTGGTCCTGGTTCACGCTCGGCGACCTCGACCTCGCGACCCACATCGTGCGCAGCGACCTGCTGCGCTCCGGCTCCACCCTCAGCGAGGCCACGGCGTTCCTCTGCGAGCGCTGGCGGCCCGGTGCCCGACTGCTGCCGATGAGCGACCAGCCGGTCGAGACCCACGCGCGCCTCGCAGCGGATGCCGACGAGCACCGAGCCGGGGACCTGATCCACTTCGAGGAGTGGTGGGTTCGATACCGTGCGTCCGTGCCGGTCACGCAGTTCGTCCAGCGCGGACTCGACACCGCGGTGGCCGCGCCAGGCGTGCTCGAGGCGATCCTGGAGGCGGACCTGGTGATCCTCCCGCCGTCGAACCCCGTGGTGTCGATCGGCACGATCCTCGCGATCCCGGGCATCCGCGACGCCCTGCGGTCCACGCCCGCCCACGTCGTCGGCGTCTCGCCGATCATCGCCGGCGCCGCCGTCCGCGGCATGGCCGACTCGTGCCTCCAGACCATCGGCGTCGCCACAACCGCGGCGGCCGTCGGCCTGCACTACGGCGCCCGGTCGACCGGCGGCCTCCTCGACGGCTGGCTCGTCGACGAAACGGATGCTGCGGCCCTGCCCGCCCTCGCGGCCGCCGGCATCCGCTCACTCGCCGTGCCGCTCTGGATGCACGACGTGGACACGACGGCCGAGATTGCGGCAACATTGTTCCGAGTGGCGTCACCCGCGCGGGGGATACACTAAGTCAGGCTAATTATTTCCCAAGCTAACTAATTTGCCCCCGGTTCAGCGCTCGATTCCGGTCGGCCTACCGGAAGGACCCTACTGTCATGCCCGCACATCTCGACTCCGTGTTGCACGGCGGCTCGATCACCGCCGTCGTCGGAGCAGTCTCCGGTATGCCGACCTTCATCCCCGCGCTCATCGCGGTCGCCCTCATCGTCGCGGCCGCCGTCGTGATCGTTCTGGTCGTTGTGCGGCACCGCGCGGCACGCCGCACCGCCGCCACCACCAACGCCACCCCGACCGCCACGGGCACCCCGGGCCACCCGGCCAACGCGGCCACGAACAACGCAGGGGACGCCCCGCACATCTCCGCCGGCCTGGCCCCGGCCCCCGCGGGGAAGGCTCCGGGCAGCACCCAGCCGACCACACCCGGCCCCGATGCCGCCCGCGCCGCAGCACCCGTGCCCGCCTCGGCCACGGCCACGGCCCCGGCCCCGGAATCATCCGCTGTCGCCTCCGCGCCCGGCGCACCCGTGCCGTCCCTGGTGCACCCGAAAGCCGAGCCCGTTGTCATCACTACGCCGCACCCCAAACGGACCCTCGCGACGATGACGATGCCGCTCACGACGGCGATCCCGATCGTGCCGACCACCGCCACCGGCTCGGTAGCGACCGGCCGAAAGACCGTGCTCGACTACATCGACGAGCGCACCATCGTGCTCGACGTCGACGAGACCGACCGGGACCGGATGATCCGCACCCTCGCCGGCATGATGAGCACGACCGGTCGCATCACCGACGTCGGACTCGTCGCCCAGTCCGCCTTCCGGCGGGAGACCCACGGCACCACGAGCATGGGCAACGGAATCGCGATCGCGCACGCCAAGTGCGATGCGGTGCTCGCTCCGGTGCTCGCCTTCGCGCGCAGCAAGCACGGCATCGACTGGAACTCAGCGGACGGCGAGAAGGCGACGCTGATCTTCATGATCGCCGTGCCCAAGGCCTCGGCGGGAACCGAACACCTCCGGGTGCTGTCCCAGCTCTCGCGCTGCCTCGCCAAGCCGGCGTTCCGCGCCGCGATCCAGAGCGCGCAGACCCCGGCCGCCGTGCTCGAGGCCCTCGCGATCAGCGCCAACCTCAAGAAGCCCGAGCACCCCCAGGCCTGACTCCGTCGGGCCGTCCTTCCCGCGAGCCCCGTGACGCCCACTGGTCGCCCGCCCCACCGGGGGCTAACTCAGGAGATCCACCCCACCGACCGCAGAAACCCCGCGGACCAGTGCGGCCGATCCACCCCGCCCCGGAGAATCTCCTGAGTTAGCCACGGCCGAGGGCGCACTCCTCCCGGGGCGACGTTCCGCAGAGCCCGGCGCGGCTCAGGCGCGGGCGCGGATGCGTGGGGCCAGGTCGCGCTCGAAGGCCGTGAGGAACCGCTCCTGGTCGTGGCCGGGGGCGTGGAAGACCAGGTGGTTGAAGCCGGCGTCGATGTACTGGCCGATCGCTTCGACCGTCTCGTCGGGGTCTGAGCCGACGATCCAGCGCTTCGCAACCTGTTCGATCGGCAGGGCGTCCGCGGCCGCCTCCATCTCCGAGGGATCGGTGATGTCGTGCTTCTGCTCCGGCGTGAGCGACAACGGCGCCCAGAACCGGGTGTTCTCGAGCGCGAGCGCCGGGTCGGTGTCGTAGGACAGCTTGATCTCGATCATCCGGTCGATCGTGGCCGCATCCCGCCCGGCCTTCTCCGCGCCGGCCGCGACCGCCGGCAGCAGCTTCTCGGTGTACAGCTCCATGCCCTTGCCCGAGGTGCAGATGAACCCGTCCCCCGACCGTCCCGCGTAGCCGGCCACCAGGGGTCCGCCCGCGGCGACGTACACCGGGATACCGCCCTCCGGCCGGTCGTAGATGCTCGCGTCGTGGGTGCTGTAGTACTCGCCCTCGAAGCTGACCTTGTCTTCCGACCAGAGCGCGCGCATCAGCGCGATCGACTCGCGCAGCCGGGCGTAGCGTTCCTTGAACTCGGGCCAGTCCTGGGCGCCGGCGCCGCGGAAACCGGTCGCGACCTCGTTGAGGGCTTCGCCGGTTCCGACGCCGAGCATGATCCGCCCCGGATAGAGGCAGCCGAGCGTCGCGAAGGCTTGCGCGATCACCGCCGGGTTGTACCGGAACGTCGGCGTCATCACCGACGTACCGATCTGCACCCGCGTCGTGCGCTCCCCGACGGCCGCCATCCAGGCGAGCGAGAACGGTGCATGCCCGCCGGTGTGCCGCCACGGCTGGAAGTGGTCGCTCACCGCGACCGATTCGAAACCGTGCCGCTCGGCGGCGACGGCGATCTCGACCAGTTCACGCGGGGCGAACTGCTCGGCGGAGGCCTTGTATCCGAGTTTCAGAGGAAGCATGATGCTCATTTCTCGAGGGGGCTATCTGCGGACGGGACGATGACAGGGTCTGGCACGGCGGCGGGCACGTCGGGCGCGTCGCGACGGGCGGATGCTGCGGCGAGCAGCGCGGACGTGTGAGGTCCCGCGCCCAGCCGTTCGATGAGTGTCAGGTCGGCCGGGGTGTCGACGTCGCGGCGGATTCCGGACCGGGCGGGCAATGCGAGCGGAACGTGCCCGGCTGCCTCGTGCGCCGCACGTGAGCCGGAGCCGAACCGCGGGCTGATCGGCGCCCCGGCGAGCGCGAGCAGCATCGTGGTTCCGGTCTCATCGGCGTCCGGCACCATCGACAGCTCGTGGTGGGCGGCGAGCGCGAGCGCCCGTTCGACGTCGTCCGCGGTGAGCGCGGGCAGGTCGCCGGTCACGACGGCGCGATGGGCGGTCGGGAACTCCGCAGCGGCCGCGGCCAGTCCCACATCGATCGCGGCGTTGAGCGGGTCGGCCGGGTCACGAACCTCGGCGACGATGTGCGCGCCCAGGCGGGCGAGTTGCGCGCCGAGGACGGTGTCCCCGGTCACGACGAAGACGGCGAGGACCGGGGCGGCTGCGGCGAGGGCAGCAACGGTGTCGAGGGCGAACGCGTCGGCGAGCTGGGCACGGTCCGTGCCGGGGCCGCCGAGGCGCGTCTTCGCGCCCGGGTTGCCCTTGACCGGAACCACGACCACCCAGTTCACGGCAGGTCCGCTTCCGCGGCGGTGAGTCCGGCGGCCAGTCCGGCAGCGTAGCCCCGGTCATAGCCGAGGACCTCGGCCTCCGCGCTGCCGAGCCGGAACATGTCGTTCTCGCTTGGACGCAGCAGGATGGCCGCGCCGCGATCGACGACCCCCGAGCCAGCGGCGACGGTGTCCACGGCAGGGAGCGGCAGGACCAGCCGGCCGAGCCCGCGGATCACGGCGACCGGGTTTCCGCTCGCCTTGCCCTTGACGAGGTCGGCGGCGCCGGCGATCTCGTCGCCGACGGCGGGCGCGGTGACGTCGAGGCGTCGGCCGTGGGCATCCGTCGTACCGCGCAGGTCGTCGAGCACGGCGACACCGGCCGCACCGATCGCAATGTCGGTCTGGCCTTCGCGCCAGGGGCGTCCGGCAGTGTCGGTGATGACCACGCCGAGCCGAAGCCCGGTGTGCGCCCGCAGCGCGGTGCAGAGAGCGCGGGCGGAGGCATCGGGATCGACCGGGAGCAGCAGGACGAAGCCCTCGGGGGTGTTGCTCGCGTCGACGCCGGCCGCGGCCATCACGAGACCCTGCCGGTTCTCGACGATGCGGGTCACGCCGCCGGGGTACGCGCGGGTCGCGACGACGCGCACGGTCTCGTCGGTGATCGCCTGCTCACGGTCGGCCGCCGCGCGCAGGCGACCCTCGGCCTTGGAGACGATCTTGCTCGTGACCGCGAGAATGTCGCCGTCACGCAACAGGGTGCCCGCCGCGACTCCGGCAGCGACGGCGGTATCCGCGACTTCCGCGGCGACGGCGATCAGCCCGGCGAGGTCGTCGCCAGCCGCGACCTCGGGAATCCCCTCGAGGGCGAAAACGCTCAGTTCGCCGCGCACCGGTCCCGCTTTCCGCTCATCCTTCGATCCTGTCATGTCCCGTAACCACGCGGAGGTCCCGGCTCTTCCCGAGGTGTCGCAGATCGAGGTTCCCACGCCCCGCGAACGTCGATGTGCGACACCTCACGAGACACCCTCGTTCGCGGGGCGAAATTAAGTTAGTTAAGCTTATGAAATTGAGCTGTGGTGTTCACGGAGATTCCGGTCGACCTCGGCCCGGAAGGACTCTCGAGCCATGGCCGAACCCCTCACCGTGACAACAGCACCACATCGACTCCTGATCCTGGGGATCACGGCCTGCCCCACCGGCATCGCGCACACATACATGGCCGCCGAGAAGCTCGCGGCCGCGGCGGCGGAACTGGGTTACGACATGAAGGTCGAGACCCACGGCTCCGTCGGCGTCGAAGGCACCTTCAACCAGGCCGACATCGACCGGGCAGACGCCGTCGTGATCGCGGCAGACACCAGGATCGACCCGTCGCGCTTCGCGGGCAAGCGGATCGTCTCCGTCGGGGTGGCCGACGGCATCCACCGCCCCGCCGCGTTGATCCGGGAGGCCCTCGCAGCCGAGCCCTCCGCGGCCGCCGACGGATCCGACGGCTCCGACGGCTCGGGCGGGGAAACCCGCGCCTCGAACGCAGGCAAGACAGACTTCGGCGGCACCCTGTACCGCGCCCTGATGAACGGCGTCTCCTACATGATCCCGTTCGTCGTGGTCGGCGGCCTGCTGATCGCCATCTCGCTCTCCCTCGGCGGCGAGGCGACCCCGAAGGGACTCGTCATCCCGGAGGGCAGCTTCTGGCTGACGATCAACCAGATCGGCGTGCTCGGCTTCACGCTGATGGTGCCGATCCTCTCCGGTTTCATCGCCTATGCGATCGCCGACCGGCCCGGGCTCGCGCCGGGCATGATCTGCGGCTGGATCGCCACGACCGGGTCGTTCTACCACTCCGAGTCCGGGGCCGGCTTCATCGGCGGCATCGTCACCGGGTTCCTCGTCGGTTTCGTCGCCCTCGGCATCAAGAAGATCCCCGTGCACCGCTACATCAAGCCGATCATGCCGATCCTCGTGATCCCCGTGCTCACGACCGTGATCGTCGGCGGCGCCTTCGTGCTCGCCCTCGGCCAGCCGATCAGCTGGGTCTTCTCCACCATGAGCACGTTCCTCACCGGCCTCCAGGGCGGCAGCGCGATCGTGCTCGGCCTGATCCTCGGCGCCATGGTCGCCTTCGACATGGGCGGCCCGGTCAACAAGACCGCGTTCCTCTTCGGCAGTGCCCTGATCGCGACCGGGAACCCCGCTCCGATGGGCATGGTCGCCGCCGCGATCGCCGTTCCGCCGCTCGGGATGGGCCTGGCCACCCTGATCCGCGGCCGCTACTTCTCCAAGCCGGAGCGTGAGGCCGGGATCGCCGCCCTGTTCATGGGCTTCTTCGGCATCACCGAGGGCGCCATCCCGCTCGCCGCTGCCAAGCCGCTGCAGGTCATCCCCGCGAACATGCTCGGCGGGGCCGTCGCCGGCGGCATCGCAGCCCTCTTCGCGGTCACCGACTCCGTGCCGCACGGCGGACCGATCGTCGCCATCTTCGGCGCCGTCACCGGGGTGCCGATGTACTTCGCGGCGCTGCTCATCGGCGCCATCGTCACCGCCCTCGTCTCCCTGCTGCTTCTCGGCATGTCCGCGCGCAGGGCGGAACGCCACACCCCGCAGGCCGTCGGGTCGGCACCGGCGGTCGTCGACCCGACGCCGACGAACGATTCCCCCGTTCCGGCCTCCGCCCTGGCCAGTACGTCGCTGGCGGATGCCCCCACGCCAGCCCCGAAAACGGTGCTCGACTACATTGACGAAGACACGATCGTGCTCGACGCCGCCGAGACCGACCGCGACGCGATGATCCGCAGCCTCGTCGGCCGGATGGGCACGACCGGCCGCGTCACCGACGCGGGCGTCGTGGTCCAGGCGGCCCTCACCCGCGAGAGGGTCGGCACCACGGCCGTCGGCGACGGCATCGCCATCCCCCACGCCAAGTCGGACGGCGTCAGCGGCCCGATCCTGGCCTTCGCCCGCAGCAGGCACGGCGTCGACTGGAACTCGCCGGACGGCACCCCGGCCACGCTGATCTTCCTGATCGCCGTGCCGGAAGCGGCGGCCGGAACCGAGCACCTCAAGGTGCTCGCCCAGCTGTCCCGCGCCCTGATGAAGCCCGCCTTCCGCGCCACCCTCCAGACCGCATCGACCCCGGCAGACGTGCTCGCGGCACTGGCCGCCCAGGTCGGACCGAAGCAGTCGACGCCCGTCGCACCCTGAGGCCGGCACTCCAGCACCCTCATCCCTGAGGTGTCGCAGATCGAGGTTCCCGCTAGCGACGAACATCGATCTGCGACACCTCAGGGGGCGGTGCGCGCCAACGCGACCTGCGGCATCCGTCAAATAGGCTGGGCGCATGCGCATCGCCACCTGGAACGTCAACTCCATCCGAGCCCGCTCCGCCCGCGTCGTCGACTGGCTCGTGCGCGAGGACATCGACGTGCTCGCCATGCAGGAGATCAAGTGCAAGCCGGAGCAGTTCCCCTCCGACATCTTCGAGGAGGCCGGCTACGAGCTCGCCATCCACGGCCTCAGCCAGTGGAACGGCGTCGCCTTCGCGAGCAGGCACCCCATGACGGATGTCGCAACGAGCTTCCCCGGCATGCCTGGCTTCCTCAAGGGCCAGGAAGGCCCCGGGCTGCCGCTCGAGGCCCGTGCGCTCGGGGTCACGGTGAATGACCTGCGGCTCTGGAGCCTCTACGTGCCGAACGGGCGCGCGCTCGACGACCCGCACTACGCGTACAAGCTCGACTGGCTCGCGAAGCTCGACGAGCACACCCGTGAGGAGCTCGCTGCCAACCCCGATCTCGCCCTCGCGCTGATGGGCGACTGGAACGTCGCCCCGCTCGACTCCGACGTCGGCGACCCGACGCTGGTCCCCGGGGTGTCGACGCACATCTCACCGCCGGAACGGGCCGCCTTCGAAGCCTTCGCCGCCGCCGGGCTGACCGACCCGGTGCGCCCCCTCGTCCCGGAGGGCTTCACATACTGGGACTACAAGCAGTTACGGTTCCCACGCAACGAGGGCCTCCGCATCGACTTCATCCTCGGCTCACCGGCGTTCACCGACCTCGTCACGGACGCCAGCATCCATCGGAACGAACGCAAGGGCGACGCACCGAGCGACCACGTGCCCGTCGTCGTCGACCTCACGCTCGATGACGAGGACGACGACCGCCCGATGATCTTCTGACCCCTCGCCGAATGACGCGGCCGTCGGGGATACTGGAAGCATGTCTTCCGTATCGCCGGGGAACGACGGCAATCCGGCGCCGGCCGGGCCGTCCGATTCCATCACCGTCTCCATCACGCGCCGCGTGCAGCCCACCCGGATCCCCGAAGCGACCCGGTGGGCCCAGCAGGGCATGGACCTCGCGAGCGAGTTCCCCGGGTTCCTCGGCTCCGGCTGGGTGCGCACGAGCGCGGACTCGCTCAGCTGGCACATGCTCTACCGTTTCGACAACTCCGATTCACTGGATGCCTGGGAAGGCTCCGACGAGCGCGCCGAGTGGCTCGCCCAGGGAGTGGACTACATCCTCGACGCCCGCGTACAGAAGCGCACCGGCATCGAAGGCTGGTTCGACACCCCGCAGGAGGGCGCCGACTCGAGCATCTACCAGCCCTCGCAGTGGAAGCAGACCGTCGCGATCGGCCTCGGCTTCTTCCCGACCAACGTGGTCTTCACCTTCCTCGTCACGCTCGCGATCCCCGAGTGGGGCGGCTTCCCGGTCGTACCCCGCATCCTGATGACGACCCTCGTGATGGCGCCCACGATGACGCTGCTCGTGATGCCGTGGATCACGCGGTGGCTCCGCCCGTGGCTGACCCGGCCGCCGGCATCCGCCTACCGCCGCCCGCGGGTGTAGCAGCCCGGGCTGCTAGGCGACCGGCGCGAGCAGTGCGGCGACCACGATCAGCGCCGGCACGGCGGCGATCGTGGTGATCAGCACGGTGTCGCGCGCGACGACCGTGCCCCGGTTGTACCGTGCCGCGAAGTTGAAGACGTTCTGTGCGGTCGGCAACGCGGCCACGCTCACCACGGCGAAGAGCTCCGCGGGTGAGAGGTCGAAGACGAACCGGCCGAGGGCCCACGCGACCGCGGGCATCACGGCTATCTTGAGCACGGCGGCGAGCACGACCTGTCGCCGGCCCGACCCCGGCCGAAGCACCCGGTCGCCGTGCAGCGACATGCCGAACGCGAGGAGGACCATCGGCACGCCGGCCCCGCCGAGGATGTCGAGGGGAGCGAACACGGCCTCCGGGATCGGGATGCCGAACACCGCCACGATGAGCCCGCACAGGGATGCGAGGATCATCGGGTTCCGGAGCGGCTGGGTCGCGACCGACCGGAACGAGAGGCGCCCGCTCGTGGTGACGTCCAGGATGCCGAGCACGATCGGGGCGAAGAGGAGCAACTGCAGCAGCAGCACCGGGGCGACGTAGTGCGCGCTGCCGAGCACGTAGATCGCAACGGGCAGGCCGATGTTGTTCGAGTTGACGTAACTGGCGCCCGCCGCACCGAGCACCGTCTCGGAGACCCGATCCCGGCGCGGCACCACGCCCGGTCCCCGGCCGCGGCCGAGGAACCGGCTCGCGACCAGGTACAGGGCCACGACGATCAGCACGCTGCACAGGGTGGTCAGGAGGAACCGGGAGAACACGACCCGGACATCCGTGCGGCTCAGCACGGTGAACAACAGCGCGGGCATCGCCACGAAGAAGGCGACCCGGTTGAGCACGAACCCCGCCGTCGGGCCGGCGAACCCGGCACGCTCGATGAGGTAGCCCATCAGGATCACGAATCCGATGATGGAGAACCCGACCAGGACGCCGCTCATTACTCCCAGATTAGGGGACACTTCCGCTGTCGCGACAGCCGATTCCTTGCCAGCGGTCACGCCGCCGCCGTACGCTCGAAGCATGCCTCATCTCAGCGTTCCGGGTGCGTCGCTTTACTACGAGACCGAAGGCGCGCTGTCGTCGCCGGCGATCCTGCTCCTGCATGCCGGGATCGCGAACCTGCGCATGTGGGACCCCCAGGTCGCGGCTCTCGCCGCCAGGCATTTCGTGGTGCGCTTCGACGCACGCGGCTTCGGGCAGACCTCGACCGAGAACGTCGCGTTCTCCAACCGGGCGGATGCCGTCGCCCTGCTCGACCATCTCGGCATCGCGTCCGCGACCCTCGTCGGCTGCTCGCGCGGAGGGTCGATCGCGATCGACATCGCCGTCGAGAGCCCGGACCGGGTCGCCGGGCTCGTCACGATCGGGTCCGGCCCGAGCGGTTTCCCCGAGGTCGAGCTCACCGAGCTCGAAGACGCCCGCTTCGACGAACTCGATGAGGCCTTCGACGACCGCGACTGGCACCGGCTCGCCCGGCTCGAGGTGGCTCTGTGGGCGATCGGTCCGACACGCGACGAGAAGTCCCTCGACCCGGAGTTCGTGGCGACGGCCTACGCGCTCAACCGGGTGAACGTCGTGCACGCCGAGGAGAACCCGATCCCGATCCCCCTCGAACCGCCCGCGAGCAACCGCGTGATCGACATCGAGGTTCCCGCTCTCGTGACGGTCGGCGAGTTCGACGTGACGCCCGCGCTCGCCCAGTACGAGTACCTGCTGTCGACGCTGCCCTTCGCGAGCGGCTGCACCTTCCGCGACACGGCCCACCTGCCGAGCGTCGAGCTTCCCGACGAGTTCGAGCGCGTGCTCCTGGACTGGCTCACCTCCAACGGCCTCTAGCCCGTCCTCCCCCGCTCCGCCCGGCTCCGCCC
>NZ_JASJVI010000101.1:0-11058 GCF_035019865.1 Cryobacterium sp. 10I5 | reverse complement strand
ACATTCCTCGCCTCCCCCAGGTGCAGGGAAGCCGGGGCTTTTTCGAGGCCACCGGCGCCCAGCCCGGCTGCGCGAAGTGGCCCTGACCCCTGGGGGTGGACACCTCACAAGAGAGAATGTTCACTATGGCAAGATCACGTCGGGAGTTCACTCCTGAGTACAAAGACGAGGCCGTGAAGCTGGTTTTGACTACCGGCAGAGCGGTCGCGACCGTCGCGCGCGAGCTCGGGATCAACGAGGCCACGCTGGGCCGCTGGGTGAGCGCGTTCAAGGCCCGCAACGAGACCGCACAAACCGAAGTGACGGAGTCTGAGCGGGCCGAGCTGCTGCGGCTACGGAAAGAGAACGCGGACCTCAAGATGGACAGGGCGTTCTTGAAAAAAGCGTCCATCTTCTTCGCCCAGGAAGCATCGGATACGAACGGCAAGCGTTCGAACTGATGCTGGCGGAGAAGACCAACTTCACCATCACCCGCATGGTCCGTCTTCTCGAGGTGTCCCGGTCGGGCTACTACGCCTGGCCCGGCCGGGTGCCGTCGCCGGCGGCGATCCGGCGGGTGCACATCGAGCAGAAAGTCGCTTTCTTTCACGGCGATTCCGACGAGGTCTACGGCGCCCCCAGGATCCTGGCCGATCTCCGAGCGGACGGGGAGGTCATCTCCCGCAAAACCGTCGCCGCGACCATGCGGCGCCTGGGTTTGGTGGGCATTTGCCCGAAGAAGTGGAAGACGACCACCATCATCGATCACGCTGACGCCTACCCGGTCGATGCTGTGGAACGGCAGTGGGATACCGGGGCGCTGAACCAGGTCTGGGTCGGCGATATCACCTATCTGAGGACGTGGGAGGGGTGGGTGTATTTGGCGACCGTCATCGACGCTCACAGCCGCCGTGTGATCGGTTGGGCTATCGCGGACCACATGCGCACCGACCTCATCCAGGACGCCCTCACGATGGCCATGGTGCTGCGCGGAGACCGCCCGGCGACGGTGATCTTCCACAGTGACCGTGGCACCCAATACGCGTCGGAACAGATCACTCTGTTCGCGGCCACGAACGGCATCACCCGGTCGATGGGCTACACCGGGATCTGCTGGGACAACGCCATGGCCGAGAGCTTCTTCGCGACATTGAAAACCGAGTTCTACTACCGCCGGGTTTGGCCCACCCGGGCCCGCGCGATCCAAGGCGTCGCGGACTGGATCGAGGACCGCTACAACCGCCGCCGGCGCCACTCCTCGATCGGGCAGGTCACCCCAGTAGAGTTCGAGATGCAATACTCGTCACAGGCCGCAGAAATCCAACTCGCCGCTTAACCCGTGTCCACTCTCCGGGGTCAAGGCCACGCACGGGGATCGCTCAACGGGCACTGTCACTCTCACTCATGCGCGCTAGTGCGGGAGTCTCCCTGTTGGCCGGCGAGGGCGCTGACAATTGGGCAAGGCACTGATGCATCAACGCACTGCACTTCAAGAAGTCCCTTGATGGCGAGGCTCGTGCGCTGGAGGTCAGCGATCTTTTCATCGATCTCGCGGAGCTTTTGCGCAGCAACCTCCGCGACGTCGCCAGCCGTCACGCTCCCGGCACGTACTGTCTGTGAGAAGCGGTCGAATTCGTGCAACTCGGCCAAAGTGAAACCAAGTTCCTGGCCGCGACGAAGAAAGCGCATTCGGCGGACATCGGAGTCGCGATAGTCGCGGTATCCACTGTTTGTCCGCTCTGGCTTCGCGAGGACACCTGTTCGCTCGTAGAACCTAACCGTAGATATTTTAACCCCGGCTCGCAGGGCTAGTTCTGCTATTAGCACAAGCCGACTCTAAGCCACTACTGGACGGCGGGCGGAGGCCATGACAGCTCCCTGCACGATAGCCCACACCACCTCGAGGATGAGCATGCCAAGCACGAGCGGCGACGCGCCGTGAATCAGGGCTGCCGCCATCCCGAGCGAGAAAAGGAACCTTGCTGCAGTGTCCGCGGCGCCTGCTGCCCTCGATGGGCGCGCAAGCCTGAACACCGACCACACCACCACCAGCGATCCCATCAAGTTGGCGAACATCAGGGTAAACACATCGCCCGCATCGGGCACTGAACCAGGGAGCCTAAGGGCTACCTGAAGCGCTCCGAATCCTTCGAAGAGAGCTGGTGCTGTGAACGGCAATGCGAAGCCAGCAGTGACAATCAGATCGTAGAAAGCGGATATGCGGACAGTGTTTCGAACAGCCGAGGAAGTCATTCCCCCACTGTTGACCCTGCACCATAGTGCAGGGTCAAATCCGTGGACCGAAGGTCGCTCACACATAATCAGACACATCGTGATGTTGGCGTCCCGACAATGCCCGCAAGCCGGACCCCTATCGAGACAAATTCCTGCCCCAGCAATGCGGTCGTGTGAATCACAGCGATAAGTGGCGGCTTTCTCACGCCGCTAACTGTCACTCTTGCTAATGGTGACGGCGTAACGAATCGGCGTTTGGACGGATCTCGCGATGAAGCAATAGTCCGCGACCCGATGATGCAGCTCTTCCGCTACGTCGGCATCGCTGTCAGCAGTGATGGTGACGATCGGGTGAAGAGTGACGTTGTCGAACTGCCCCGCGCCGTTCGCTTCCTCGATCATGAGGCCGGTCGGCCGGTCTTCGTAGCCGACGACAGTGACGCCAGATTTCGCGGCAAGGCCGAGATACCACAGCATGTGGCACTGTGCGATCGAAGCGACGTAGAGCTGCTCGGGATTCCACCTAGACGGATCGCCCCGAAATGCTGGATCAGAGGACGCGGCGATGGACGGAAGCCCGTCGCCGGCGATGTCGTGGTCACGGGAGTAGGAACGGATGTTTTTTGTTCCTTGGCCTGTGTTACCGGTCCACGCAAGTTCGATTGCGTAGGTGTGGTCGGTCATGGCTGGTTTCCTTCGTTGATTGTGATGAGCGCGTCTCGTGTGGCGAGGATGTGTGACTGGGCCGCATCGCGTGCCATATTCGCATCCCCCTGGCGGAGAGCGTTGAGGATGAGACGGTGTTCATGGTCGACTTCATCGACTCGCTGCGGAGTGCGAATGGTATGACGAGTGCTGACAACGGTGCGGTCCCACCACTGACTCAGTGTCGCGATCACAGCACAGTTTTCCGACAAGCCAGCAGTGCGTTCATGAAACGTTCGGTTAGCTTCCGCAGCTCGTTCGAGGTCGCCTGCACGCGTGCACGCATCGGTGAGGTCGGCCAACGCGTCAAGCTCTGCGAGGTGTGCCGGCGGGACGGCCCCCGCCTGCACTCTCGTTGCCGCCTGGAAAACGGCCCAGCCCTCCAGGCCGGCCCGAGCGGTAAACAGGTCCACCAATTCATCAATGGGCATGGTCCTGACTCTGACCCCGCGCCCCTCGGCCAAGACCAAACCGTCGCCTTCGAGGCGCTGTAGGGCTTCCCTGACCGGGGTGCGGCTCGTGCCCAGTCGTGTCGCAAGCTCGGACTCGGTTGTTCGTTTCCGCGAGTCCAGATCACCCGAGACCACCATGCGATGTAGCTCCGTGTAGATACTCATTGAAGTATTATTGCATGCATTAAAAATCAATGCATCCATTATGAGCACGAAGGTAGTCGTAGATGGTTTCTCGGCCGATCCTCAAAGTCCCGAGCGAGAGCAGCTTTTCAAAATCCACGCACCGACGACTGCGCTAAGTCCAGGCACAGGTCAGGTTAGGTCAGGTCAGGTCAGGTCAGGTCAGGTCAGGTCAGGTCAGGTCAGGTCAGGTCAGGTCAGGTCAGGGAGCACCATCCTGTCTCACAAATCTAATGTTTTCCGAGACTTGCTCCGCGAGTTCGCCGCGCTCACGGCGCCTCGTCCGCTTGCGACGGCTTCCAGCCTTGAGCGTCGTCGAAGTCCTTGAGGTCAAAGCGTCAGGTTCGTCAGGGAGCCGGCGCGACAATCCGGCCGACGTGGCGGGTGATGCGGGTGGCTCGAAGTGCGTCGCTGCTCGCCGTGGTGATGTCGAGCAAAATCGGGTACCGCGCGGATGCGGGCAGAGCAAAAAACGCAGGTTCTGCTCCCTCCGCGCTTTTCAGCGCCGAGAGGAAATCGTCTGGGACAGTCATGGCCGCCGCGCCGGCGTAGGCGCGGGCCCACCGGCCATCAGCGCGTGCCCGCTCAATCTCAGCCCGACCACGCTCACGCATCCTGCCGGCCGTGGTCAGGCCGTCGACGAGGTCTACATTTCGTTTCGACCAGATCGAGCGGGCACGCCGCGGGGTGAAGTGCTGGTGGTATCGATTACCACGAGCACGGCCTCGTGGACCCTTACATCTATACCGAGTCCCGCTCCAGTGGGCGCACCGAACTGCTCATAATCGACGAAGCCGACCGCCTGAAAACAACGGGCCTCGAGCAAGTTCGCGACTACTTCGACCGACACAACATGGGCGTCATCCTGATCGGCATGCCCGGCATCGAGAAACGCTTCGCCCGCTACCCGCAGCTCTACAGCCGCATCGGATTCGCACACGAATACAAACCACTCACCCCCGACGAACTCACCGCCGTGCTCAGCAACCGCCTCCCGGCAGGAAATGTGGCAGATGATGGCGGCATCGGCCACGCCACCGCCATCGCCACAATTATCCGAATGACCGGTGGGAACTTCCGCCTCGTCGACCGCCTCGTCACGCAGATCGAACGAATCCAGAAGCTCAACAAGCTCGACGGGCTCACCCCGGAAGTTGTCGACGCCGCCCGCCAAGCACTACTCATCGGCCACTAAGCGGCGCCGGAATCGGGCCACTTATCTCTGCGGCTCACACGTGAGGGCGGCGAGTCTCATAACTACGTCGCATAACCTTTTGTCTGAATTGCAGTACTCACCGTTAGTTATGCGATACCCAGAAGCGGTTGTGGTGGCCTAATCGGCCCAGATAACTTCCCAGTGGGCGAGCTGGGCGGAGCGCAGCGATCCCGGCGAGCTGATTGGTTGTGCGCGGCTCACACTCATGCCAAGCAGTCCAGCGAGGTGGAGCAGGCCGCGGGGATGCTCTGGCCTTTCTGAAGGCGAGGTCGCGAACTCTCCTATCGGTGGAGGAGTTGGGCGATGACGCGGAGTCCGGCGGGGGCCGAGAGGCGGGGGGACGGGGAGATGGTCGACAGCATAGAGGTGATGTTTGCGACGGCAAGCACGCCGAGTGCGGCATCGTAGTCGTTCTCCGTCGGAGGCGCCGGGGGTACTGACGAGACGTGGCCGGTGTTCGCGTTTTCCTTTTCTTGGCTCTCGTGTCGGAGTCGATCGTCCCGGACTCGGGTGGCGAGGCCGTCGATCGCGACTTCGAACAAGTCAGCCAGTTCGGGGCGTGCCTCCGGATGCCGCACGGCATAGGCGAGGACCTCGAGGGCGAGCAGCGTTTCGGGGTCGTCGGCAGATGCTGCGAACCGGCTTGAAGTCTCATCGAACAGGTCTGGCCCGTCAGCGATCAGGTCAGTTTGCGAGTCAGCCGCCTGACACGGGGTGCCGGAGTCGTCGGCGTCGCCGTGCGTGCCAGGGCACAGCACCCGCTCGCGGGCGAGACTAAGGAAGAGCTTGCTCTTCGAGCCGAAGTGGGAGTAAATCGCGCCTTTGGTATAGCCGGCGGCCGCGGCAACGTCCCCAACGGAGGCACCTTCAAATCCCCGAGCGGAAAACACCTGGGCGGCCGCATCGAGCAGGTCAGCCCGTGTGCGGTCGACTCGCTCCCGGCGACCTTGGCCGCCCCGCGCCGCCTGGGGTCCCCGGAAGTTGGAGATGTTCTCGGAAGCGTCGTTCAGGCCGCGCGCCGCATCGCGCAGTCCCGCCGCGATAGCTACGCCGACCTCGTCGTTGACCACCGCTACCTGCTTACCCAGTAGCCGCGACAGGGCGGTGGTGGCATCCACGAGTGCCCGAGTAGCGGATGCGACCGAGTCCCCGGAGGCTTCCGCAGAGCCGCCGCTATGACTTTCTGGTTTCATGACCACAGCTTACCAGTTAGATACCGACTGGTATGTGAGTGTCAGATGACCAATGGCGATGCCGTTCACATACTCATCCGACTGGTGATACGGTCATGAATATACCAAACGGTATTGTTTAGAGGGGATCTTATGGCACCGGCCAGTACGCTCAGCATTCACGGACTCAGCAAGCGATATCGGGGTAGAGCGGGGGTACAAGCCAACGACGGGATATCCTTCGACGTCGCGCCCGGATCCGTAGTGGGCCTGTTGGGCCACAATGGCGCCGGCAAGACCACCCTGGTCAACCAGGTGGTCGGTCTGGTCAAGCCAGACGCGGGAAGCATCCGTGTCGAAGGAATAGACGCCGCCGCGCGCCCCCACCTGGCACGTCGGCTCGTGTCGATCCAGGCGCAGGCGAACGTCCCGATCACCGGTCTGACGCCACGCCGGGCGATCGAGCTGGTCGGTCGGATCAGGGGTGCCTCTTGCGCCGACGCGACGAGGCGCACCGAACACCTGCTCGACGCGCTGGAACTGGGCCCCTGGGCGGACACCCCCGCTCAGAAGGTCTCGGGCGGGATCGCCCGCTTGACCTCCTTCGCGATGACCGCCGTCGTGCCGGGCCGTCTTGTGGTGCTGGACGAGCCCACCAACGACGTCGATCCCGTGCGGCGCCGCTTGCTCTGGGATCAGATCCGCGAACTTGCCGCCAACGGATCGGCGTTACTCCTAGTCACACACAACGTTCGAGAAGCCGAGCGCGTCGTCGACCACCTTGTCGTCCTCGACCACGGGCGCGTCATCGCCGCGGGCACCCCTGCCGGGCTTACCGAGCCGCTCCATGGTGCCCTCACCGTGGAAATCCACCTCGCCCCAGGACAGCCGCCCGCCTGGCCCTCCATCATCTCCCTGGCCAACACTCTGGGCAGTCAGCGCGAGAATCTTCACGTCACGGGAACCGTCAGGCCCGATCACGCCGTCGACTTCGTGCAGTGGGCACAAGCCCACGTCCACAGCGGAGGCATCGAACGATACGCACTCACGCCCGCTTCGCTCGAAGACGTCTACATCCAACTCGTCGGCACGGACCATGCCACTGATTCCCCCAACGCGACGGGACGCGAATCTGCCGAAGCATCCGATACCCGGCCCGACACCCCGACCGAGCACGACACCACGACCCACGCCACAACAGGGCAGCGCGCATGACCGCCCTCACCCAGACCCTCCTCCTTGCCCAATGGCAATTCCGCCGCCAGGCCCAGTTCCTCCCGCTTCTGGTCGTCGTGCAAGTCTTCATGGCGATCGCTACCGTGATCGGATACGGGCTCCTCGTCGGCGACCCCTCTCCTGAGATCGCGCTCTACCTCGCGACCGGCGCCCCGACCGTCACCCTGATTACGGTCGGTCTCGTGATGACCCCGCAGGTCGTCGCGCAGTCCAAAACCGAGGGGAGCTTCGACTGGATGCGCACTCTACCCGTGCCGCGCAGCGCGTTCCTATGCAGCGACCTACTCGTCTGGACCCTCATCGCGCTCCCGGGAATGGTCCTCGGAGTCATTGCCGGAGCGCTTCGCTTCAACATCGCGCTCTCTCCAGCACCGTGGGTTGTAGGCGCTGCGATTCTCGTGTCGATCACCGCGGCATCTGTCGGGTATGCGATGGCGACCCTGCTGCCACCGGCGGTGTCCACCCTGATGACCCAGATGCTGATCTTCATCGTCATGCTCTTCTCTCCCGTCAGCTATCCTGCCGACCGACTGCCGGCCTGGCTCGCCACCGTGCACGAGTTCCTCCCCATCGAGCCCATGGCCCAACTCATCCGGGCCGGACTCGCCTCGAACGACTTCTCCCTGCCGCTCAAGTCGATGGTCGTGCTCGGCGCCTGGTGCCTGGCCTCCCTCGGCGGAGCGATCCTCGCCCTCCGACGCCAGGCCTGACCAACTGATGCGGGGTTCAGCATCAAGCATGAGTCGGCCTGAGGCATGCTCGGACGATGCGCTGCTGCGCGGGGCGCTCGCACCCACGGATCCGAAAGACTCACTGCTCGTGGTCCGGATCATCGAGCGCATTTACCGCCAGGCCCGGTGAGCCCGGGCAGCGCCAGTTCGCAAGCGAGCGGATGGCTGCGGACTGGTGGGTCGCCCTCGCCAGTGGGGCCGCTGAGGGCTACCGTTGCTACTCCACCCGCTTCCCCTACGGTGACCCCGACGCCGCCGATGAGCGCGCTGCGCTGCTTCACCATCGCTCAGCTCAGGTCCGCGCTCAATAAGCTTCACAGCCTCATTCCGCTCGACCTCGTCCAACACTGCGCTACTCCACGCAGGGGTATACGCCTGCTCAATTGCCAGGGAAAGCAGGAAGTCCCGAAGAGTGCTGGGCCACAGCACGCAGCTATCTAAGAGGGCGGTAAACACCCGCCTGGTCTGTCAGCTCCCCAGCCCTCGCCCGCCGCTGAGCGCCCAAGGCACGCCGAGTCTGGCGCGCCCGCTCCAAGATCTCCTCAACAGGAGTCTCATCATCAAGAGTCGACCGCATCTCCTCGAGAGCGTCATATTGTTCTTGGCGACGTCGGTCCCGAAAAGCCATTACATCGACCAGGAGCACTCTCCGATGGGTACCAACACGCTCAAAGGGAAGCTTCTGCTTATCAAGGAGCTTCACAAGCGTTGGCCTGCTAATCCCAAGAAGATCCGCCGCCTGCTGAGTGGTGAGCGTCTTCGACTGCGGCAAAATACTCACAGCAAGCCCCCGCTGCATGGAGTCAATTACCTGCAGAAGAACCCTATGGATCTCCTCTGGAATCTCCACCTGGTCACCCGTTGCGGCACCGGCCAGGAAATAACGCGGGACCGGAGCCTCTCGACCGGCAGCCTCATGCGCCGCAAGAAAATCATGCACTCGGGCGACACCAACCAGATCATCGCCTACGTATGTCTGTTGACTCAATGCCCCCACGCTGCTCATAACTACTCCCCATCCGAAAGAAACGTAACACATTTGCGTACATTTCGACTGAGAAATTGATTACCGCTCCGTCGCCGAGCTACTCGAGCGACGACAAACCCAGGTGAAGCACGCGACGTTCGTCGCCAAGGCCGCTCACTACCGCTCCGCCACGGTCAGCGGATGCCACGGCGACCGACTGTCGATGCGCTTCAGCTGCGAAGCGCTCAGAGCGCACGTCCGGCACCCACACCTGAACCAGACGGAAACCCTGCTCCCGCATGCGATCCCGATGCTTGCCGACCCTATCCCTTACAGCCATGCAGCGATGTAGCGATGTAGCGATGTAACGGTCTCGGCGCCAGAGGCGTCCGCGAGATCAGTTCAACTGTTGCCCGTGCGGACCCGTGTGGCCCGTGCCATGCCCACAGTTGTCCGGAACGGGAACAGCAACCGGCACCCGGCACCCGGCACGGCGCGAGCTACACGTTGAACCTAAACTCCACCACGTCGCCGTTGCATCGAGGGCAGGTGTCAGGATGGCTCGATGGTCTTGGCATGCGCGGTGCACCAGGGTCGCTGCAATGCCAGGACGCCCCAAGACTTACGCGATTCCGTTTCTATTCAACGTCTTTGAGAACACAGCAACAAGAGGCATCCATTTCCTGAGGGATACTAGAGGCATTCCAAGCCCCGAAACCACGCCTGGCGCACTCGACGGACTACTCGAACCAAACAGGGGACATTGCCATTCGACTTTTGGCGAATGGCGCGTGGTCCACCTGCCGGATGTGTGGGTGTTTCGAAAGCACTCCAAAGGGATTTGCGCTGGACTCCTCTGCAAGACGATAGGACAGCGAGTTGACATGGTTCGTTTGAATGGTTCGCCCGCCACGATGCAGGATGTTGCCACGCTTGCAGGGGTCTCAGTGAAGACCGTTTCGAATGTTTTGTCTGGTTACGCGCACGTCTCGAGCCGGATGAGGGAACGGGTCATGGTCGCTGTCCGGGAGCTGGACTATGAGATAAACGTATCGGCGAGGAACCTGCGATCCGGGCGGACGCGGGTGATCGGGCTTGCGGTTCCTGAGTTGAGCCAGGCGTACTTCGCCGAACTTGCGGACGCTGTCATTCGTGCCGCGAATCCGCGCGGCTACACGGTACTTATCGAACAGACGACTTCTAACGGAAATGAGATGGGCACGATAGCGGCGATGCGCCGCCACTCCATCGACGGGCTCATCTTCAACCCGTTCGCCTTCGGACCAGGGGATGTGGCGGGCCTCGATGTCGACTTTCCTATTGTTGTGATTGGCGACCGCATCGAAAATAGCCCCGCGGATCATGTCACACTTTCGAATGCTGCGGCCGTGGCGGCGACGACGAGCCACCTCATCGGACTGGGCCGACGTCGCATTGCAGTGCTCGGACCACAGCCGAAAGATCCCGTCGGTACGGCAGCGATGCGGTTTCGCGGCTATACGGAAGGGCGATTTCAAACGGTGGAAGCAACAGGGGCTATTTCCTTCCTTGAGACTAGCTCGCTGAGCAGGTCAGCCGGGGTGCTGCGTTTGAGGGTTTTGCGGGGCCGCTGGTTGAGTTCAGTGGCGACTTCGAGGAGGCGTTGAGCGCTGTGGGCGTTCAGATCGGTGCCTTTCGGGAAGTACTGACGCAGTAGCCCGTTGGTGTTCTCGTTCGAGCCGCGTTGCCAGGGCGAGGCTGGATCGCAGAAGTAGATCGGAACGCCGGTGGCTTTGGTGATCTCCACGTGCCGGGCCAGCTCGGTTCCCTGATCCCACGTCAACGAGCGCCGCAACGGCACGGGCAGGGCGTCCAGGGCGTCGATGAGGCCGTCGTGGAGTGCGGCGGAGCTGTGGCCGTTGGGCAGGTGCACCAAGACGACGAACCGAGTCGTGCGTTCAACGAGGGTCGCGATCGCCGATCCTGACGCGGATCCGATGATCAGGTCGCCCTCCCAATGGCCGGCGACCTTCCGGTCGTTGGCCTCTTTGGGGCGTTCGCTCAGCATCACTTTGTCGCGAATCTTGCCCGGCGCATTCAGATGTTTTCCTCGTGGTTTCCTGGTGGATCGGCCCCGTCGCAGGTGCCGGTGCAGTCGCTCTCCGACGTAACCGCGGCTCTGGACATAGAGGCTTTGATAGAT
>NZ_JASJVI010000100.1:0-12034 GCF_035019865.1 Cryobacterium sp. 10I5 | reverse complement strand
GAGCGCACTTTTGGCCCTTAAACCACCCGTTTAAGGGCCAAAACTACGCTCTCGCGGAAAGGGGAGAAGGAGCCGACGCGCGCGGGCAGTGGCCCCGCGACTCCCCGGGCAGTACCGTGGGGAGTGCTATGCATAACAAATTAGAGCCACACCCCGACCTTCCCATCGACCTTCCGACGGCCGAGCGCATCCACGCGGCCGTCGAGCACTACGGCGAGACCGCGGTGGTCGACAGTTCCGTGGCCCTGTTGCGCGCCAAGAACGCCGGCAAGGACTTCCTCCTCTACGCCGGAGGTCGTCACGCGCTCGGCATCCTCGAGGGTGCACCCGCGCTGTACTGGCCCGAGCTGTGGGGCGCACGTGCGCTGCTCTACGTCTGGGGCGAGTCCGCCGCGCCGTACATCGTCGTCGGCCTGAACAACCAGGCCTGGCGGGTGCGCGAGATGTGCGCCCGCGTCGTCCAGCTGCGCGAACTTCAGGTCGCCCCGAAGCTCGTGCGTCTCACGACGGACGAGGTGCCGCGCGTGCGCGCCGCCGCCCTGCACGCGCTCGCCGCCCAGGGCACGGAGGAGAACCTCCCCACGATCGTGCAGCGCCTGCGCGACCCCGACAAGGAGGTGCGCCGCGCCGCCCAGCAGGCCCGCGATGTGCTTCAGGAACGCTGGCAGCTCTCCCGCGACCCGAACCAGGGCGAGGAACAGACCCACGGCACGAAGCACAGCCACGGAACGAAGCACACCCACCCCGAGCGCTGACCCCCGCCGCGGGCGGGTAACATCGCGCTGGTGACGGATGCGGGGACGCCCGCAGCAACAGGGGGTCGGATGTATCAGCGCTTCATCGCCATCGGCGACAGCTTCACCGAGGGAGTCGGCGACGAACTCCCCGATGGTCGGCTGCGCGGCTGGGCCGACCTCGTCGCGCTCGGGCTCGCCGCGGCATCCGCTGCCCCGGTCTCGTACGCGAACCTCGCCGTCCGTGGCCGTCTGCTCGGCCCGATCGTCGCCGAACAGCTCGAACCCGCGCTCGTCCAGGCGCCCGACCTGCTCTCCATCTGCGGCGGCGGCAACGACATGATGCGCCCGCGCGTGGAGATCTCCCGCGTGGTCGGTCTGATGGGCGAGGTCGTCGACGCCGGCCTCGCGCACGGCGCGCACGTTCTCGTGCTGAGCGGCGGCAACCCTTCGAAGCAGCTCCCCCTCGGCGCGCTCATGCAGCGCCGCGGTGACCAGCTCGCCGAGGCCGCCCGTGCGGCATTCACCCGGCCCGGCGTCACGCTCGTCGACAACTGGGCGGATGCCCGGCTCACCGATACCCGGTACTGGTCGGCGGACAAGCTGCACCTGAACGCGAGCGGGCACACCCTGATCGCGTCCAACGTACTCAAGGCTCTCGGCGTACCGGTTCCCACGGAGTGGTCGGGCGCGGATGCGTCGGGAGCTCCGACGGCCCCTCCGGCCCAGCGGATGCGCACCGCGGCCTACTACCGCGGCTACGTGCTGCCGTGGATCGGACGGCGCCTGACCGGGAAGTCCTCCGGCGACGGCCGCGAGCCCAAGATTCCGCTCCTCACGGCCGTCGACCCCGCCTGAACGACCCCCGCACGCCCTGAAGTGTCGCATATCGACGTTCCTGTGCGCCGGGAACGTCGATCTGCGACACCTCACGAGGCCCACCACCCACGCGCTGAAGTGTCGCATATCGAGGTTCCTGAGCCCCGGGAACGTCGATCTGCGACACCTCACGGCCGCTCGGCGGCGCGGCTCAGAGGGCTGGCGGCACGCGGAGCAGGGCTCCCTCCGAGCGGCAGGTCGCGGCCGCGATGCGCATAGCGCTCGCGAGCAGCTGCTGCCAGCCAGCGGCATCCGTCGGGACGCCGTCGCTGAGGAAGGTCTGCACGCTCGAGGCCAGGGTCGCGTCGCCGCCGCCCATGGTGTCGACGACCGTGCCGGGCAAGGACGCGATCGGCTCGCTCACGAGCAGGCCGTCGTCGGTTTTGATCGAGGCGCCCGCGCGGCCAGCGGTCGCGAGCACGTGGTGCGTTCCGCTCGCGACGAGGCGCTCGCGCAACTCCTCGAGGCTGCTGCCGTAGAGGAGCTCCGCGTCCTCGTCGCCGACCTTGGTCAGCAGGCTGCGTGCCGCGGCTCGCTCGAAGTTCTCCACGAAGCGGGCCTTGTCGTGGAGCATCCCGGCCCGCGGGTTCGGGTCGATCACGAGGCGATGCTCGCCGTCACCGACGGCGGCGAGGAACTCATCCGTCTGCGCGGTGTCGTCGAACGGGAAGCAGCTCACGACGACGAGCGGCGCTGCGTCGAGGGCGGCCCGTTCCCGGGGGCCGAACTCGATGCGCCGCTTCTGCGCGGCCTCGTTGAAGGCGTACCGCGGCTCACCGTCGGTGCGGTCCGAGGTCGCCCGGGAGCTCCCGAACGGTCCGGGCGTCGCTATCAGTTCCACGTCGTAGGTGGCGATGAAGTCGCGGAGCACGGCACCGTCTGCGTCGTCGCCGACCATTGCAATCAGGGTCGTCGGAATGCCGAGGACGGCGAGGCCGACGGCGACGTTGAGCGCCGCCCCACCGGGGAATTCCTGCACCGAGTCGGGCTCGCGCATCTCGTCGATGAGCGCGTCGCCTACGACGACGACGCGCGGGCGGGTCACCTCGTCACCTGCACGCTCGGTTCCTGGCGCAGTCTGGTTTTCTGTCATTTCGGTCTCATCTCCCCTGATCCGCGAGTGATCAGCTCGGTTGGTACAACATAGGTTCTCCCGGCGGAGCGGTCTCCGTCGAGTCGGGCAAAGATCCGTGCGGCGGCGAGCCGCCCGATCTCATACGGGTTCTGCGCGACGACCGTGACGCCCGGTTCGAGCAGGTCAGCCAAAGGCACGTCATCGAAGCCGACGAGCGCAACGGTGTGGTGCGCGCCCCGCTCACGCAAGCCGCGCACCGCACCGATCGTAATCAGGTTCTGGCTGCTGAACACGGCGGTCGGCGGATGCTCCGACTCGAGCAACGCGATCAGCGCACGGTTCGCGGCGTCTTCGTCGTGCAGGCCGGTGATGACCGGGATGTCCGCGGTCGCGACCCCGGCCCGCCCGAGTTCCTCGAGGAATCCTCTGCGGCGTTCCTGGGCCGTCTGGATGTCCGTCCGGTCGCCGAGGAAGGCGATTCGCCGGTGCCCGTACGAGAGCAGATGCCGCGTCGCGGCCGCCGCTCCCGCCGCATTGTCGCTCACGACGACATCCGCCTGGACACCCGCGGGCTCTCGGTCGACGAACACCAGCGGCGTCCCGCGGCGCAGTTCTGGCACCAGGTAGCCCTGGCTCTTCGACACGGTCGTGAGGATGAGGCCGTCGACACGACGGCGCAGGAATGCGGACACCGCCACTTCTTCACGGTCGGGGTCGTCGTCGAGGCTCGACGCGAAGACCGCAACACCGCGGGCGCTCGCGAGGTCCTCGATGGCGCGGTGCATCGCACCGGAGAACGGGTTGCCGACGCTGCCGACGAGCAGGCCGAGGGTGTTGCTGCGGCCGTCTGCCCTGCGCAGGTTGCCCGCGTGCAGGTCCGGGTGGAAATCCAGGCTCTCGGCCGCGGCACGCACCCGGGCGATGGTGGCCGGCGACACGTTCGGTTCACCGTTGATCACCCGGGAGACGGTCTTCACACCCACCCCGGCGAGCGCCGCAACGTTCTTCATCGTGGGGCGGGCACGCGGATCGACGACGTCGACCGGGCTCGCCGCCCAGTCCTCCGGTCCTGACATCGATGTCACAGTTTGGTCTCCGCCTCACGATTGCACTTGACCTTATTACATTCTGCACTGAGGATGATCACTGACATCGTTGTCAGGGAGCACCCTCCCCCCTACCAAGAGGAGATTCAAAGATGAATCGCACGACCACACCTTCCACCGTCAAGCGGATGATTGCCGCCGCTTCGGTCGCTACGCTCGCCACGATCGGCTTCGCCGGTTGTTCCTCGAACGCCTCGAGCAGCTCCACCACGGGGGCCGCGTCCGGCCCGATCGGCGTCTCGCTCATCGTCAAGACCACCACCAACCCGTTCTTCGTCGCCATGGAAGACGGCGCCAAGAAGGCCGCAGACGCGGCCGGCGTCACCCTCACCCTCGCGGCGGGCAAGGCCGACGGCGACGAGGCGAGCCAGATCACCGCCGTCGAGAACGCCATCTCCAAGGGCGACAAGGGCATCCTGATCACCCCGACCGGCCCGAGCGTGGAGGACGCGCTCGTCAAGGCTCGCGCCGCCGGCCTCTTCGTGATCGCCCTGGACACGCCGCCGACGAACAAGGATTCCGTCGACATCACCTTCGCGACCGACAACTACCTCGCCGGCCAGGACATCGGCAAGTGGACCGCCGCGAAGCTCGCCGGGCAGAAGGCCACCATCGCCATGCTCGACCTCTTCGGCGACAAGATCGTCTCCGTCGACGTCAACCGCGACCAGGGCTTCCTCGACGGGATGGGCATCAACACGGCCGACAAGGCCAAGAACGGCGACGAGGCCAAGACCGGCACCTACAGCGGCGGCGACTACGAAATCGTCGGCAATGAGCCCACGAACGGCGCGGAGGACGGCGGACGCACCGCGGCCGAGACCCTCCTGAGCAAGAACCCGAACATCAACGTCGTCTACACGATCAACGAGCCTGCGGCATACGGCGCGTACCAGGCCTTCAAGGCCGCCGGCAAGACCGACATGATCGTGGTCTCGATCGATGGCGGCTGCGCGGGCGTCAAGCAGGTCAAGGACGGCATCATCGGCGCGACCGCCCAGCAGTACCCGGTGAAGATGGCCGAACTCGGCGTGCAGGCGATCGTCGACCTCATCAACAAGGGAGCGAAGCCGACCACCAGCCCCGGCCTCGACTTCTACAACACGGGTGTCGCGCTCGTGACGGACGCCCCGCAGACCGGGGTCGACTCGATCGACACGACGAAGGCATCCGGCATCTGCTGGGGCTAGCCAGAACCACTACCGCTCCCGTGGGGTGCCGAGAATCGATTCCGGCATCCCACGGGGTCTTACCGTAGGCGTTTAGGAAACCGGAGCCCATCGTGACCCAACCCACCCAAACCGCGCACCCGGCAACGGGCGCGCACGACCTCGCCGAGGAATTCCTCGACCGCACCACTCCCCTCAGCCGGCTGCGCGGCGTCATGCACCGTTACCCGGCGATCAGCCCGGCCGTCGTGCTCGTCATCGCGATCATCGTGTTCGGGATGCTCAACGAGCGGTTCCTCAACCCGGCGAACCTCTCCCTGATCACCCAGCAGGTCGCCGTCGTCGGCACCCTCGCGATCGCCCAGACGCTCATCATCCTCACCGCGGGCATCGACCTCTCCGTCGGCGCCGTGATGGTGCTCAGCTCGATGGTGATCGCCCAGTTCACGGTCCAGAACGGCCTCTCGCCCATCCTGGGCCTGATCGCCGGACTTCTCGTCGCTCTCGCGGCCGGGGCCCTCAACGGGTTCCTCGTGACGCGGCTGCGCCTCCCCCCGTTCATCGTCACCCTCGGCACCCTCAACGTCTTCGTCGCCCTCACGCTGCTCTACTCGAACGGCGCGACGGTTCGTGGCGGCGACATGCCCGACCTGCTGACCTGGACAGGGACGACGTTCTCCGTCGGTGGGGTGAACTTCACGATGGGCGTGCTGCTCATGCTTGTGCTCTACATCGTGATCGCCTTCATCCTCTCCCAGACCGCATGGGGCAGGCACGTCTACGCCGTCGGCGACGACAAGGAGGCTGCCCGCCTGGCCGGCATCAGCGTCAGCCGGGTGCTGATGAGCGTCTACCTCGCCGCCGGTGCCATCCTCGCGATCGGCGCGTGGATCCAGATCGGACGCAGCAACGCCGCCTCGCCCAACGCGGGCACCGACCTCAACCTCGACTCGATCACCGCCGTCGTCATCGGCGGCACGAGCCTCTTCGGCGGCCGCGGCACCATCTGGGGAACCCTGCTCGGCGCCCTCATCGTCGGCGTCTTCCGCAACGGGCTCTCCCTCGCCGGCCTCGACGTGCTCTGGCAGACCTTCGCTGTCGGCGTGCTCATCGTCCTCGCCGTCTCCGTCGACCAGTGGATTCGAAAGGTACGCAAATGACCCTCATCGACGACAGCGCCGCTGCGGCCGGCGCACCGGCACCACTGCGCACGCCCATCCTCACGGCGACGAAGCTCGTCAAGACCTACGGCCGCGTCGTCGGCCTCGACGGGGTCAGCCTCGAGCTCTACCCCGGAGAGGTCCTCGCGATCATCGGCGACAACGGCGCGGGCAAGTCCACCCTGATCAAGTGCCTGACCGGCGCCGAGGTTGCCGACGAGGGCGAGATCACCCTCGACGGCAAGCCCGTGCAGTTCAAGCGGCCGCAGGACGCACACGCCGCCGGCATCGAGACGGTCTACCAGACCCTCGCCGTTTCCCCGGCCCTCGACGTGGCGTCGAACCTGTTCCTCGGCCGCGAGCTGCGGCGCGCGGGCCTGCTCGGCTCGGTGTTCCGCATGGTCGACAAGAAGGGCATGCGCAAGCGCGCGCGGCAGGAGCTGGCCGACCTCGGCATCAGCACCCTGCAGGACGTGACCGTCGCGGTCGAGAACCTCTCCGGCGGTCAGCGCCAGGCGGTCGCAGTCGCGCGCGCGGCGGCATTCGGCTCCAAGGTCGTCGTCCTCGACGAACCGACGGCGGCCCTCGGCGTCCGCGAGTCGAACCAGGTGCTCCAGCTGGTCAAGAACCTCCGCGACCGGGGCATCCCGGTCATCCTGATCAGCCACAACATGCCGCACGTGTTCGAGGTCGCCGACCGCATCCACATCCAGCGCCTCGGCAAGTGCGCCGCGACGATCACGCCGCAGTCGCACTCGATGACGGATGCCGTCGCGATCATGACCGGGGCCAGGAAGGCATGACCATCACACCGCCCACGCATCCCGGCGAGCCGGTCGCCCTGTACGCCGAATTCACCGCCCTCCCCGGCCGCGGGGACGAGGTGGCCGCGCTCCTCGTCGGCCTGACCGTCGACGTTCGCCGGGAGCCGGGCAACGTGACCTTCGACCCGCACCGCCGCGTTTCGGACCCGCTCGAGTTCTTCGTCTACGAGGTGTACCGCGACGCCGACGCGTTCCAGGCGCACATCACGGCGGCCTACGGGGTCGTGTTCAACGCAGCCCTCGGCGACATGATCGAGGGCGAGGGATCGGAGCTGACCTGGCTGACTCCTCTCACCGTCTGATTTCTGCGAGGGCCGAACGTTGGGCATCCTAGAAGCGGATGCCCGACGACCGGGCGTCCCGAAAGGTAACCATGCGCCTCATCCTGATCCGGCACGGCCAGACGGTGTCCAACGTCGGTGGTCTCCTCGATACCGCGCACCCCGGCGCCGACCTCACCCCGCTCGGTCGTGAGCAGGCCGGGAATCTCGTGGCCGCCCTCGAATCGGTGACGATCGACGCCCTCTACGTCTCCACCCTCGTGCGCACCCAGCAGACCGCGGCACCGCTCGCGGCGGCACGGGGACTCGAGGCCCGCGTCCGCGAGGACATCCGCGAGGTCGCAGCCGGCCACCTCGAGGGACGCCACGATCGGGCCGCCGTTGACGCGTACTGCACGACGTTCCTGGCCTGGGCGAACGGCGACCTCGACACCGTGATGCCCGGCGGAGAGTCAGGAAGGGACACCTTCGCCCGGTTCGACCGGGTCGTGACGGAGGCCGACGATCTCGGGCTCGAGACCGTCGCCTTCGTCAGCCACGGAGCGATCCTGCGCGCCTGGACGGGGTACTCCTGCAGCAACCTCCACGCCGGCTACGTGACGGACAATCAGCTCAGCAATACCGGAACAATCGTCGTGACCGGATCACCTCTCGAGGGATGGACGGCAGAAAGCTGGATCGGCAGCATGCTCCCCGTGGGGCAAGGAAGCGCGGCGAACGCGTCCGGACCAGCCGGGCAACCCGGACTGCTTGCCGAACGGGGATTCTGACTCTCTGATTCGGGCCCGGTCATCCCCTATACTCGGGTCACAGGGAGCCTGATGACCGCGAAACCCACTGGCCCGCTCGGCCATCGATACCAGCTCAAGGAGCTGATCGGAAGCGGCGGCATGGCCTCCGTCTACCGTGCGACCGACGACCGGCTGGGCCGGGATGTCGCGATCAAGGTGTTCCGGACCGTCGCCATCGAACAGGGCGACATCGAGCGCCAGCAAGCCGAGATCAACGTGCTTGCGAGCCTCAGCCACCACAGCCTCGTGACTCTCTTCGACGTCGGCGTACACACAGCGTCGCCGGAACGGCGCCAGATCTTCCTCGTGATGGAGCTCATCGACGGCGCCGACCTGCGGGACCGGCTGCTCGAGGGCCCGTTGTCCGTGCGGAACATCGCCCAGATCGGCTATGACCTCGCCGAAGGGCTTGATTACATCCACGGGCGCGGCATCGTGCACCGCGACATCAAGCCGGCGAACATCCTCCTCGCGCAGTACAGCAGCCGGTTCCGGGCCCGCGCCAAACTGACTGATTTCGGCATTGCGCTGTCACCGGCGAGTGCGCGCCTCACGGAGGGCGGAGCGACGTCGGGGACGGCGGCGTACCTCAGCCCGGAGCAGGCCCAGGGCG
Source organism: Cryobacterium sp. 10I5 (assembly GCF_035019865.1). NCBI lineage: Bacteria > Bacillati > Actinomycetota > Actinomycetes > Micrococcales > Microbacteriaceae > Cryobacterium > Cryobacterium sp. 10I5. Next base: position 3,402 of record NZ_JASJVI010000100.1, on the reverse strand, counting down.
ATGAGGTCGGACCTCCCAGCGACATCTACTCGCTCGGGCTGGTCTTGTTGGAGTGTTTCACGAGGGAACTGGCCTTCCCCGGTCAGCCGGTGCCCGCCGCGGTCGCACGCCTGCTGCGCGACCCCGGGATTCCAGCGTCGATGTCGCCGGCCTGGCGCGACCTGCTGTCGACGATGCTCGCGCGGAATCCCGCCGACCGCCCCGAGATCGCCGAGGTCGTGCTCGCGCTCCGCCAGGCCGTCATCACGGAAACGGGCAGGCACCGCGGCGACGACCAGGTTCCCCTCTCGACCGACGAGGCCGAGCGGATGGCGGCCGTCGCGCGCCTGGACATCCTCGACACCCCGCCCGACGACACCTTCGACCGGATCACCGCGCTCGCCGCCAGGATCTTCTCCGTGCCGATCGCGATCGTGAGCATCGTCGACCACGACCGCATCTGGTTCAAGTCCCATCCCGGCCTCGACCTCGAGCAGATCTCCCGAGACCCGGGCCTGTGCTCCTCTGCGATCATGCAGGAAGGCCCCTGGGTGATCGAAGATGCGCGCACGGATACCCGTGCGCTCACGAATCCCCTGGTCTCCGGCGGTTTCGGCCTGCAGTTCTACGCGGGAGTCCCGCTGCGCACCCGGGACGGGTTCAACCTGGGCACCCTGTGCGTGCTCGACTTCGAACCGAGAACCGTGACGGATGCCGAGATCGAGACCCTGCGCGACCTCGCCGCCCTGGTCATGAACGAACTCGAGCTGCGGCTCGAGTACGGCAGGAACCTCACCCGGCCGGCTGCGGCATCCGCTTCAGCGGGCTGACGACCTCGGCCCGCCGGGACCCGACACGCACGCGCAGCCTGATCCCCGCGCACGCTGAGGGCGACCGCGGGAACCGTGATCAGGACGGCGCTGAGGACGAGCCCCGCCGGGTCATCGTGAGGATCCCGAGTCCGGCCACGAGCAGAACGACGCCGACGACGGTGGCCGGCGTGAAGTCCTCGTGCAGCACGAACACGCCGAGTGCGGTCGCGGTCACCGGTTCGACGAGCGTGAGCGTTGACACCTGGGATGCCGACAAGCCCCGCAATCCGCGCGCGAACAGGGTGTATGCGAGGGCCGTCGTCACGACCGCGAGCCACGCGGCCGTCGCCAGCCCGGCCGATTGGGCGAGCCAGGCCGGGTTGCTCGCGAGAAGCACGGGCAGCATCAGCGCCGCGGCCGCACCGAACGTGGCGCCCATGGCTGTCGCGGGCGACCAGCCGCGATCGAGAAGCAGCTTGGTGCTCAGCGTGTACACGGCGTAGGACGCGGCCGCACCGAGTGAGCCAGCGATCCCGAGCGCCGTCACGGGGCCGCCTCCCCCGCTGAACAGCCCGGAGAGCGCTGCCACCCCGGTCGCCGCAACGAACGTCGCACACGCCCAGCGGAAGCCAGGGGGCCGGCGGAACCAGCCCCACTCGAGCAGCCCCGTGAGCACGGGAGCCGATCCGAGGGCGACGAGTGTGCCGACCGCGACCCCGTTCTGCGCGGTCCCGGTGAAGAAAGCCGGCTGGTACGCGGCAACGCCGGCCGCGCCGAGGAGCACGAGCGCCACGCTCGACCCGCGCGGCCGGCTCCTGACCCGGCCCGGCTCGCGACGGCTGCCAGTATCCCCTGCGCCGTCGCGGACTGCCGCGGCCGACCGCCTCCGGCGTTCCGTGACCGCGACCGCGAATGCGAGGATCGCCAGGAGCGCGCCACCGAACACGATGCGCGCCGCACCGAGGGAGGTCGCACTCGCCTGGGCTCCGCCGAGGGCGCCGAGGGCCTGGGCGGTGCCCGTCGTTCCGAAGCAGACGGCCGCGAGCACGATCAGCCACCTGGAAGCCCGCACGGTCATAGGTCATTGTTCCATGCCGAAACCGCCGCCCGCGGGGTGCGCCCGGAGCGGGCGAGAACAGTTATGTCGGAGAAAATCGCGACTCGCGGCATCCGCCGCCCGGGATGACGGCGTGTCGCGAAAACCTCCGACTTTGCGACGGTCGACCCGGCGCGCGAACACCCGAGCGCCCGGAGCGGGCGAGAACAGTTATGTCGGAGAAGATCGCGACTCGCGGCATCCGCCGCCCGGGATGACGGCGTGTCGCGAAAACCTCCGACTTTGCGACGGTCGACCCGGCGCGCGAACACCCGAGCGCCCGGATGGAGGCTCTTCCTCAGGTGGTGGCTGGCGGCATCCGGTCGAGGTCGGCGAGGAGGGCCCGGACCCGCGCCTCGATCTCGTCGCGAATCGCCCGGACGCCCTCCATTGGGAGCCCGACCGGGTCGGCGAGGTCCCAGTCGAGGTACGTGCGGCCGGGATACACCGGGCACGCGTCGCCGCAGCCCATCGTGATCACGTAGTCCGCCGCCCGCACGACCTCGTCCGTCAACGGCTTGGGGTACTCGCCGGCGAGGGGAACGCCGATCTCGTCGAGCGCGGCGACGACCATCGGATTGACCCGGCCGGCCGGGGCCGACCCTGCCGTCAGGACCCGCACGCGCTCCCCGGCGAGCGACCGCAGAATGGCCGAGGCGAGCTGGGATCGTCCCGCGTTCTGCACGCAGACGAACAGCACCTCCGGAACGTCGGGAACACCCGGAATGCCGTGCACGTCCGAAACGTCGGAAGCACCCGGAATGCCCGGCGCGTCTGTCCTGAGGCGATCGTCCGTCGCGGTCCGACCCTCTGCCGCGGCCAGCGACCGCAGCCGGTCGCCGGCGAAGCGCGCCGTGAACGACGGAAGGTACCGGGTGATCTTCGCCTGCCGGGCAAGGAGCTCGTAGCTCTCCTGCACGTACCGTTCGACGGTTTCGTGCGAGAACGTGCCGCGGAACCGGGTCGCGAGGTCATCGGTGATGCGCGCCAGCACGGGCACCGCCACGACGGCAGCGATCGTGTCGTCGACGTTCCTGGTCGTCTCGAGGACGTCCCCGACCCGCTCGGGCACGACCGAGTACCAGACCTGGCGCCCGACCTGGTCTCTGGCGAGCAGGCCTTCTTCGGTCATGATGCGCATGTGGTGACTGACGGTCGGCTGGCTCAGCCCGAGTGCCGTGGCGAGCTCGCCGACGAGCGCCCGGCCGTCTGGCCGACCGACGATCATGCCGAGAAGCTGCACCCTCGTGGGGTCTGCCATCGCGCGCAGGCTCCGGGCGATGTCTTCGGCTGCCGCGCGGTCGAGCGGCCGCAACTCGTCCTCAGTGGCTTCGGCAGGGTCGGTTCGCATAGACGCGAGTCTATGCGAACGGGTAGCGGATGCCCCGGGCGGCCCGGTGCGCTGTCTCACCGCCGCCCCGCGCGCCACTTCCGCCGCTTCGCGCCCGCTGCGCCACCGCGTCACGAACCCGCGCGCCACTTCCGCCGCTTCGCGCCAGGCGTGCCTGGCGCGAA
>NZ_JASJVI010000099.1:0-12054 GCF_035019865.1 Cryobacterium sp. 10I5 | reverse complement strand
CGACCCGCCCTGCCCCCAGCCCAGAACGGAATTCCAGACCATGGTTCAACGACGCATCCCCAAGATCAAAGATCTCGCTCCGCTCATGCAGTTCAAGGTGCCCGAGCTCAACGCGAAGAAGCGCCGGCTCGAAAGCGCCCTCACCATCTACGACCTGCGCGCGATCGCCAAGCGGCGCACTCCGAAGGCGGCGTTCGACTACACCGAGGGCGCAGCCGAGGCAGAGATCTCGCTCGCCCGCGCCCGCCAGGCCTTCGAGGACATCGAGTTCCACCCGGCGATCCTCCGCGATGTCTCGACGGTCTCGACGGGCTGGGACGTACTCGGGGCGCCGGTCGCGCTCCCGTTCGGGATCGCACCGACCGGCTTCACCCGGATGATGCAGACCGAGGGCGAGATCGCCGGCGCGCACGCGGCCGCGAAGGCCGGAATCCCGTTCTCGCTCTCGACGATGGGCACGACCGCGATCGAGGACGTCAAGGCCGCCAACCCGCACGGCCGCAACTGGTTCCAGCTCTACATGTGGAAGGACCGCGACCGCTCGATGGCCCTCGTCGACCGGGCAGCGAAGGCCGGCTTCGACACCCTGCTCGTCACGGTCGACGTGCCCGTTGCCGGAGCGCGCCTCCGCGACAAGCGCAACGGCTTCTCGATTCCCCCGCAGCTCACCGTCGGCACGGTGGTCAACGCCCTGCCGCGCCCGGAGTGGTGGATCAATTTCCTCACGACCGAGCCGCTCGCCTTCGCCTCCCTCGACCGCTGGAGCGGCACCGTCGGAGAACTGCTCGACACCATGTTCGACCCGACCGTCACCTTCGAGGACCTCGCCTGGATCAAGGCACAGTGGCCGGGCAAGGTCGTCGTCAAGGGCGTGCAGAACGTGGCGGATGCCGCCCGGCTGGCCGAAATGGGGATCGACGCGATCATCCTCTCCAACCACGGCGGCCGCCAGCTCGACCGCGCACCGATCCCGTTCCACCTGCTGCCCGAGGTGACCCGCGAGGTCGGCGGGAACATGGAGGTGCACCTCGACACCGGCATCATGAGCGGCGCGGACATCGTCGCATCCGTCGCCCTCGGCGCGCGGTTCACCCTGATCGGCCGCGCGTACCTCTACGGGCTGATGGCCGGCGGAGAGGCCGGCGTCGACCGGGCGATCGCCATTCTCTCGGAACAGATCACCCGCACCATGCGCCTGCTCGGCGTGAAGTCGCTCGAGGAGCTCGAGCCAGGGCACGTCACCCAGCTCTCGCGCCTGAGCCGTATCGCCCGGCCGGAGGGGGTGCCCGCGACGGTGTAGCAGGGCCTGAGGCGACGAGTCGCCCTGGGACGCTCAGTTCAGGGGGATGAGATGGCGTGCGAGTGTTGCCGCAATCGCGTCGAGGTCGAGCTCACTTTGCGCGACCTCGATCACGAGCTGGAACGCGTCATCCGTCGACATGACCACGCGAAAGCCGTTGAGCCGCAGGAAGGCCAGGGTGAGGATCCACGACAGCCGCTTGTTGCCATCGAACAGGGGGTGATTCTGCGCAAGTGACGACATCAGGGCGGCCGCCTTCAACTCAAGCGTCGCGTAGGCATCTTCGCCGAACATGCCCGCCGATGGCCGGGCGAGCGCGGAGAAGAGTAAGCCCTGATCGCGTACATGAAGTCCGAGATGTGCCACGACGGCCAGGGCTTGCTCAGGTTCGATGTACTCAATCACCACCGAGCGCCCGCGGACTCAGGCGTCTTCGAGCCGGGTCAGCAGATCCGAGTATTCTGCGGTGATCTCGTCAACGCTCGCGAGCACGCGCGCGGTCTTTGATTCCTGCCGTGCGAAACGATCGGCTGCCTCGATCAGCAACGCGTGCTTGGAGGTGTGGCGAAGGCGTGCAAGGGACTCCAGCGCGGAGTCGAGCTCTGGGGGGAGTCTCACTGTCATGGCCATGGCGAAATGGTACCACCGTGGTATCACCGCGTCGAGAGTGCTCGCATCCGCCGAACCGACCCGCTGGAACGGGTCGACTCGGCGAAACGGCACACGTCGGCGGCAGGTGGCCGTCGGTGAGCTACGCGGCGGCGAACCCGTCGAGCACGGCCGCGAGCTGAGCGACGGCCCAGTCGAGGTCGGCCTCCGAGACGCAGAGCGGCGGCGCGAGACGGATCGTGGAGCCGTGGGTGTCCTTGGCCAGGACCCCGCGGACCATGAGCGCCTCGCACACGGCGCGGCCGCTCGCCAGAGCAGGATCGATGTCGATTCCGGCCCAGAGCCCGGCGCCGCGGACCGCGACGACCCCGTGTCCGACGAGGCCGTGGAGGGCTTTGTGCAGGTGGGCGCCGAGCACGCGGGCGCGTTCCTGGTATTCGCCCTCCGCCAGCATCCGCACGACGGCGAGGCCGACGGCGGCGGCGAGCGGATTGCCGCCGAACGTCGAGCCGTGCTCGCCCGGGTGCAGCACGCCGAGGACATCGCGGTTGCCGACGACCGCGGACACCGGAACGATGCCGCCGCCGAGGGCCTTGCCCAGGAGGTACAGGTCGGGAACGACGCCGACGAGGTCGCACGCGAAGGTCGCTCCGGTGCGGCCGAGGCCGGACTGGATCTCGTCGGCGATGAAGAGCACGTTGTGGCGCGTGGTGATCTCGCGCACAGCGGGGAGGTACCCGGCGGGCGGCACGACGATGCCGGCCTCACCCTGGATGGGTTCGAGCAGCACGGCGACCGTGTTCTCGTCGATCGCCGCTTCGAGCGCCGCGGCGTCGCCGAACGGCACGGTGCGGAACCCGGGCGTGAACGGGCCGAAGCCCGCGCGGGCCGACTCGTCGTCGGAGAAGCTGATGATGGTGGTGGTGCGGCCGTGGAAGTTTCCCCCGGCGACGATGATGTTCGCCTGGTCCGCCGCGACGCCCTTCACGCGGTAGCCCCAGGCGCGGGCGACCTTGATTCCGGACTCGACGGCCTCGGCGCCCGTGTTCATCGGGAGCACCATGTCCTTGTGGGCGAGCTCGGCGAGAGCCGTGACGAACGGGCCGAGCTGGTCGTTGTGGAAGGCGCGGCTTGTAAGCGTGATCCGCCCGAGCTGGGCGCGCGCGGCGTCGAGCAGCACGGGGTTCGAGTGGCCGAAGTTGACCGCCGAGTATGCCGCGAGGCAGTCCAGGTAGCGCTTGCCGTCGACATCCGTCACCCAGGCGCCGTCGCCGGTCGCGACGACGACGGGCAGCGGGTGGTAGTTGTGGGCGGCGTGGTCTTCTTCGAGGGCGATGAACGCGGCGGGCGTTGCGGATGCCTCCGCGGAGGCGCCGAGGGCGGCATCCGTCGGCTGGTCGGCGCGGTGTGCGCCCGGTCGGGTGTTCGTGTTGATGCTCATCGGCGCAGCTCCAGGGTGCAGCACTTGACGCCGCCGCCGCCGAGGAGGAGCTCGGAGAGGTCGACGCCGATCGGGTTGTAGCCGCGTTCGCGGAGCTGGCGCTCGAAGTCCTTCGCTCGGGCGGCGATGACGACGTTGTAGCCGTCGGAGTAGGAGTTGAGGCCGAGGATCGCGGCGTCCTCCTCGGTGACGATGATCGCGTCGGGGTAGCGTTCGCGAAGCACGGCGAGGCTCGGCCCGTCGAAGGCGCTCGGCAGGTAGGCGATGTTGGTGTCGTCGAGCACGGCGATGGCGGTGTCGAGGTGGTAGAAGCTCGGGTTGACAAGGTTGAGCGTGATCACCGGACGGCCGTAGATCGCGGACACTTCTTCGTGGCTGTTCGAGGCGCTGCGGAATCCGGTGCCGGCGAGGATGACGTCGCCGACGAGCAGGAAGTCGCCTTCGCCCTCGTTGATCTCGACGGGCACCCGCACGTCGAAGTCGTTGGCGCGGAACCAGTCCATGTATGCGGGGCCCTCCGGCTGGCGCTCCGGGTACGTGAACGCGGCGCCGTATGCGATGTTGTCGATGACGAAACCACCGTTGGCGGCGTAGACCATGTCGGGCAGGCCGTCGATCGGGTCGATCAGGTGCACGTCGAAGCCGAGGCCGACGTAGGTGTCGTAGAGGGTCTGCCACTGGGCGACGGCGAGGCTCGTGTCGGTCGGGATGGCCGGGTCCATCCACGGGTTGATCCGGTAGACGACGGTGAAGTAGTCGGGCTTGCACATCAGCACCGTGCGCTTGACGGCGGTGCGCACCGGGGCTGCGGCCGCGGTCGCTGTCGTCGTGGGGTCGAGATCGATGGTCATGAGGTCTCCTTCGTCTGCGCTCCGTCGGCTCCTGGCGGAATCGGAACGCGGGGTGGGTGGCGGACCAGGTCACTCATGAGAGCTCTGCGCGGCTGTTCGCCAGTCGACTGACTGTCGCACGGCACCGCACGGAAACGCCGTGCCCATTCTCACACAGCGTGAATCAACGTTGCACGCCAATATGCGCGCATAATCGGCGTGATTGTGAGCATTTGCGCAGGAATTCCACGCCGACGCGCGGAATTCCCCCTAGACTCTCGGAATGGACAACCTCGACCGCGGGATACTCGACCTTCTGAGACAGAATGCCCGGGCCGGGTACGGCGATATCGGATCAGTCGTCGGATTGTCCGCCTCCGCGGTCAAGCGCCGGGTGGACCGGCTCGTCGCCGACGGGATCATCCGCGGCTTCACGATCCAGGTCGACCCCGCCATCGATGGCATGAGCACCGAGGCATATGTCGAACTCTTCTGCCGGGGAACCGTCGCGCCCGACGAACTCCTGCGCATCCTCTCCGGCGTGCCGGAGGTCGTCGACGCGGGGACTGTCACGGGAAGCGCGGACGCGATCGTGCATATCCGGGCCCGGGACATTCCCGGGCTCGAGGCGGCGCTCGAGAAGGTGCGCCTCGCACCCAACGTCGACCACACCCGCAGTGCGATCGTGCTCTCCCGGCTCATCCACCGCGCGGCCGAGTAGCCGCACCGCGGCATCCGCTGCCCGTCGCCCGTCGCCCGTCGCCCGTACAACCCTCACCACTGCCCGCGAGAGTACGTTTTTGGCCCTTAAACGAGCAGTTTAAGGGCCAAAAGTGCGCTCTCGCGGGAAGAGCGAGCGGTCTTTGTCGGTCGTGACTAGGTCGGGATCGTGGCGGGCTTCATCCGGATCGGCGCGAGGAACTGGATCAGGGTGATTGCGGTGATCGCCCCCGCGCAGAGGATGCCGGCGAGCACGACGATCTGGAAGCGCCCGGCTTCGAGAGGCGAGGCCCCGCCGAAGATGGCGCCGACGAACGCCCCGGGCAGGGTGACGAGTCCCGTGGTCTTGGTCTGGTCGGTCGTCGGGATGATCGCGAAATAGACGGCGCGGCGCGCCAGGTCGAGCGTCGACTGCCGCGGGGTGGCCCCGAGCGCCATCCAGCCCTCGACCTCGTCCCAGTGGTCGGTGACCGCCTCGCCGAAACGCCGGCCGGTGAGGGTCGCGATCGACATCGCGTTGCCGATGATGATGCCGCCATAAGAGAGCACATACCGCGGAGAGAATTCGATCGCGCCGACCGAGAAGACGACGATGAGCGTCGCAAGGATGCCGATCCCCATGGCGACGGCGATCCAGCCGAAGTGTTGCCGGGTGGCTCCGAGTCGACGGTTGACCGTGCTCACCGCGGCGATGAACATCACGCTGAGGCCGACTCCGACCCAGAGCGGGTCGGAGATGATGCCGCTCAGGATGAGGCTGATTGCTGCGAGCTGGAGCGTGCCCCGCAGAATGGCGAGTGCCGGGGCGTACGGGCGCGGCACATGGAAGCCGCGGAGCAGGACGGTCACGACCGCGATCAGCAGCAGCACCCCGACGAGGCTGGGCAGGAGTCCGGCCAGTTCGGCGGGGAGGTCGGCGGGCCAGGTCACCTTTCGAGCCTAGCGAGCCTGGCGAGCCGCCTTGTTCGGGGCCGCTCCTGGGCGGGGTCTGTCCCCGTTCCGTGAAAGGTCAATGAGCGAGAAAGCCGGTGGACGGGATGTGGTCTCCCCGACACCGAATGGACCAGACCGGGATTGAGAGGTCACGGAGTCGGCGTGGCCGGAGTGAGGGCAGTGCGGGCGGCCTCGATCCGGCGCAGGCGGGTCTCCGGAGTCTTCGCACTCTCGATCGCGAGCACGTGAGCGCGCTGGTTGCTGTAAGAGAGCGCCGTGAAGGCGGCCCGGGCATCCGGTTGCTCATCAAGTGCGGCCGCGAAGTCTGCGGGCACCTCGACCACCCGCGGTTCGGTGTCGAGCTCGACGTCGACCTCGATCTCGTCGCCCGCGGCGACGCCGGCCTGCTCGCGGTTCTCGGCGCTCAGCGCGATCATGTACGCGCCACGGTACGGGGCGACAGAGCTGCGGTAGGTGTGGCCGCCGATCGTGACCGTGATGGCGTGGCGTTTGCCGGGACCGAGGCCCACAACGACCTCCTCGGGAACGCGGATGCCCGTTGCCGATTTACCGGAGAGCTCGAGGACTGTGGTGAATCTCATGGGACCGAGTATGCCGCAGCGAGCGGTTTCGCGCACGGGTCACGGCAGGCTAGCTTAGTACATAACCAACACAAAGAAAGCCGGGTGCGGGCATCATGAAGGTCACCGTCGACGAGCACTCCCCCACGCCGCCGTTCGAGCAGCTTCGGCTCCAGGTGCTCGAGGCCGTTCGAACCGGTGCCGTGGCTCCCGGGGACAAGCTGCCGACCGTACGCCGGCTCGCCGGCGAACTCGGACTCGCCCCGAACACCGTGGCCAGGGCCTATCGCGAGCTCGAGCAGGGCGAAGTCATCGAGACCCGCGGCAGGCTGGGATCCTTCATCGCCGCGACGGGCGACCCGACCCGGCGCCAGGCGCAACGCGCGGCCGCCGAATTCGCCGAACGGATGCGCGCGCTCGGCCTCGCTACGGACGACGCGCTCGCGCTCGTCTCGGCCGCGCTCGGCATCCGCCCCTAGGTTCGTCGCCTTCCCGACCCCGATCGCGGCCGGCGAGAGTCGCCGAATCCGCCGAGGTTGCCCAGCGCGCCGGCGATTGTGGGCGCGTACGGCGACGGTCGGCTGCGAACTACACCTGCAGGTAGGAGGCGCCGAGGCGGCGGAATCCCTCGTCGAGGGTGACCTGCGGGGCCCAGCGCAGGTCGGCGCGCGTACGACGCTGGTCGAACCAGTGCGCGGTCGAAAGCTGTTCGGCGAGGAAGCGGGTCATCGGGGGTTCGTCGGCTCCGGGACGAACTCGCCACGCGGCCTCGATGGCGGTGCCGCCTGCGCGTGCGAGGGCGGCGGGAACAGACCAGGCCGGCGGGCGCACACCGGCCGCCCGGCACATCCCGGCGAGCAGCTCGGCGACCGGTCGGGGCTCGCCGTTGGTGATGACGTAGGCGTTGCCGTGCACGTCGCGCGCCCGGTCGAGGGCGGCGCTGATCGCCGTGGCGGCGTTGTCCACGTAGGTCGTGTCGATGAGGGCTGCGCCGTGTCCGAGCAGGGGAAGTCGCCCCGCCCGCGCCCGGTCGACGATCCGGGCCACCAGCTGGGTGTCCCCGGGGCCCCAGACCAGGTGCGGCCTCACGGCCACGACGCGCATGAGCGGAGAGTCGGCGTCGAGCGCGAGCAGTTCCGCCCTGGCCTTGGTGCGGGCATAGTCGCCGCGGGCGCGGGCCGGATCTGCCGGGCCGGCGTCGCTGCCGACGATGGATGCCCCGGAGTGGGCGACGGAGGGAGAGGAGACGAACACGAAGCGCGAGACCCCGGCATCCGCTGCAGCGCCGAGCAGTGAGCGGGTGCCCCCGACGTTCACCGCCTCGAAGTCGCGCGGGTCGCCGGCGAGGGACACCTTCGCGGCGAGGTGCACGACAGCATCCATGCCGACGACGGCATGCGTCACGTCCGCCGCGGATGTCACCGAACCCAGCAGATCCCGTGCCCCGGCCACGCCGGACGGCCGCCGCTGGAAGCAGCTCACCTCGTGCCCGACCGCGACGAGCTCAGCGGCGACCGCCCGACCGAGGAAACCGCTCGCACCGGTGACGAGAACCCGCAGCGGAGTCACGGTCGCGTCATCCGCCCACCGGAAAGGACTCCGCCCGCCCAGCGGGCGAGCCGACTGCGGTCGATCTTGGAATTGTGCCGGATGTCGGTCGGCAGGTTCGGGACGACGAGCACGGCCGCGATCGGAGCCGCGGACGCGAGCCGGACCGCCGCGGCGAGCTCGCTCGACGCGAGGCGGACCCGGCGTGCGGCCGGCGTGGTTTCGACGACGGCGACGAGCTGCTGCGTGCCCACCGGCCCGATTCCGACGACGGCGGCCCGGGCAACGCCGGCGTGGCCCTGCGCCGGGCGGCCACGGGTGTCACCGGTGACCGCGTCCCTGGGCGTGGCCCGAATGCGTTCGATGGCTTGCTCAGGGCCGACCGGAGTGACCACTCCGGCGTTCGTGACGATGACGTGGGGCAGCCGGCCCTCGACCCAGAGCCGGCCATCGGCGTCGAGGTGGCCGACGTCGCCGGTGCGGTGCCAGCGTTCGCCCGCGATCGCGCCGCGCCGGGCGGCCCGGTCGGTGAGCCAGAGCCGGTCATAGTGGTCTTCGACGTGGGGCGCTGAGACGACGATCTCACCGGTGACGCCGATCGTCTCGGACAGAGCGCCGGTGGCCGCGCCACGGTCATCGAGCGCGCTGATCCGGATCCTCGTGGTCCCGGTCGGGCATCCCACGCAGACCCCGCCCGGGGTTGCCGCGGTCTCGACGTCGGTGTCCGGCTGACCGGTTTCGCTCAGACGGTTCGCGGCATCCGTTACGGCCCGTGACGGGGCGCGGTGAAGTTCTCCCGCCGCGGCCCGGATGCCCTCGAGGGTGATGTCCGTCATCAGGAGGCCCTCCGTCATGCCGTACGGGGTATGGGCCGTCGCGCCCGGCATCAGCCGTGCGGCGGCCGCGAGGAGCGGCTCGGCGACCGGCGCACCGGCGGACAGGAAACTGCGCACCCCGGCGAGGGACGCCCAGTCCGCAGGTGCGAGGTTTCCCGCGGTCGCGACGACGTTCGTGAGGGCTGCGGGCGACAGGAACACGACGGAGGCGTCGATCGCGGCGACGGCGGCGGCGACGGCGGTCGCGGTGAGCGTCTTGGGCGAGGTCACGTCCATGTCGGGGGTCACCGAGCGTGCACCGAGGGCGGGGCCGAGGAGGGCGAACGGTGCGAAACCGGCGACGAGGCCCGTCCCCGGGCCGACGCCGTATTGGGCGCGGAGGGCCTGGCTGACCGCGGCGAGCTGGCCGTTCGTGTAGACGACGCCCTTGGCCGGCCCTGTCGAACCGGAGGTGAAGAGCACCGCCGCCGTGTCGGTCGCGGTGGGCTCGGGCGGCAGCCCTTCCTCCGCGCCGAGCGACTCGAGCTCGGCGAGGGTGAAGGAGACGTCGAGGAGCCGGGCAAGCGGCCTGGCGAGGGTGACCGCGGAGATCTTCTGTCCCGGCCAGCCGAGGGCCCGGGCAGCGAAGAGCCCGGGCGTCGCTCCGATGACATGGTCTGGTCGCGCGCCGCGGACGGCCCGGGTCAGGCCACGCAGGCCGAGGCCGGCATCCGCGACCACGACGACGGCGCCGATCCGCACGCACGCGTAGAGCACGGCCGTGAGGTCGGCGCCCGGGGGAACGAGCAGCGAGACCCGGTCGCCGCTGCGGACGCCGATCTGATAGAGCCCGGCGGCCAGCCGGCGCACGCGGGTGGACAGCTCGCGCCAGCTGACGGTGACCGGAGCGGCGCCGCGACCCGGCGCCATATCGACGAGGGCGATGTCGTCGCTCTCCCGGAATTCGTCGAGATAGTGCCAGAGCGGCTGGTATCCGCCGCTCCCGAGTCCAGGCGCGGTTGCCCGGTCCGAGGTGTCCTTTTCGGGCACCGGAGTGGGCGGGGCCGCGACCGGGCCGCGGTCCGCGAGCCAGGTCAGTGCGGCCGCGGCGTAGTCGACGTCCTCGGCGACCAGGTGCCCTGCACCCTCGAAGCGGTGCACGTCGGCGCCGGGGAGCCGGTCGAGGAGGTCGTCGAGGTAGCGGTCGCTGAAGATCGGGTCGGTGGGACCCCAGAGCAGCAGGGCCGGCACGTCGAGGTCACGGATTCCCGAGGCGATGCGGTCGAGTTCCGGCGTGCTGACGGATCCGGGACCGACCGGGATGTCGGCGACGAACGCACCGATCCCCCCGCGCCGCGCCGCGCCACGGTACGGCGCCCGGTAGGCGCGCTTGACAGCGGCGGACAGCGGCGGGTGTGCGAGCGCGAGCGTCGTGTCGAGGAACGCTGACGTTGTGACGGTCGCGGTACCGAGCACGCCGCCCTGAAGGGCCAGCCGCAGGGGCGCAGGGATCGCGGCGTCTTCCGGCTGGTGCACCGCGGTGTTCAGCAGCAGCACGCCCGCGAGCAGGTCCGGATGGTCGATCGCCCAGCCGAGGGAGACGACTCCGCCCCAGTCATGGCCGAAGGTGACGACCGGCCCGGCCAGGCCGAGCGCGTCCGTGAGGTCGCCCAGGTCTGCGACCCTGCGCGCGAGCGGGCGCACCGTCCCGGTGCGCTCGGAGAAGCCCATCTCGAGCTGGTCGACGGCGATCACACGCCAGGCCTCTTCGCCACGCGTGGCGGCATCCGTTGCCTGCGTCACGAGCGAGCGCCACAGGTACGACCAGGTCGGGTTTCCGTGCACGCACAGCACCGTGCCGACCGGGGTGATGCCGTGGGATGCGAGCAGGGGTCCGTTGTCGAGCAGGTGCCAGGTGCGGATGCCGGCGCCCGGCTCCTCGGCCTCGACGAGTCTCGAGAGAGCTGGGTCGAGCCCCGGCAGCCCCTCGGGCGGCAGTGAGGCCGGCGCGGGTGTCGCCGCGGCGCGCGGCAGGCGGTACTGGTGCTGTTGCCGGGGGTGCGTCATGGTGCGGCCGGTCACCAGGCCAGTTCCATCATGGCGGTGTTGAGGCCGGAGCCGACCCCCATGAGCAGCACCCGGTCGCCCCGGCGCAGGGTCTTCGCCTCTTCGGCGAGGGTGATCGGGATCGACGCGGGCCCGACGTTGCCGAACAGCGGGTAGGTGAGGGGCACGCGCGCCCGATCGAGCCCGGTGGCCTTCACGATCGCGTTGGTGTGCACGTCCGAGACCTGGTGCAGGATGTAGCGGTCCATGCTCGACCAGTTCCAGTCGCGCTTGGCCTCCGTCCAGGCCGAGACGACGAGTTCCATGCCGCCCTTGAGCAGCGCCTTGGCGTCGGTGAACATGCCGTCGACGCTGCCGACGCAGAGCCCGTTGAACTGGGTCGCGGCGCGCGTTACGCCGCCGAGCATTCGATGGCCTTCCGGATGCCGGTCCGCACGTCCGAGGACGGCCGCCGCCGCCCCTGACCCGAGGGTCAGGCTGGCGAACTCGCTCATGAAGTCCTTGCGGCCGATGTCCGGCCGTCCGAGCCGGTCGATCGTGTTGGCCTGGATCTCATCGGCGTCTTCGCCGTCGATCACCACGGCGTAGTCGACCTGGCCGGAGTCGATCAGCTGGGCGGCAAGGGTCATCCCGTTCACGAAGCCGAGGCACGCATTCGCGATGTCGAAGTTGGTGGCCGACGACGGCAGGCCGAGGCCGTGATGGATGCGCACGGCGACGGAGGGTTCGAGGTGCTTGCGCGTGACCGAGGTGTTGATCAGGAGACCGACCTGGCCCGGCTCGACCCCGGCCTCGCTCAGGGCGCGCTTGCCCGCTGACACGGCCGCGTCGTCGAAGGCGAGGTCGCTGCCCCAGTTGCGGCGTTCGTAGACGCCGGCGACGCGCTGGAGCAGCCCGCTCGGAAGACGCAGGCGCTTCAGGGCCGGCTGCAGGCGACGGTCGATCTCGATCGAGGTCGTGACGATCGGCGCGAGGGTGCTCGCTACCGCCAAGAGCGCGACGTTGGTGTGCGACGTCGTTGCGTTTCCGTCCAAGTGCTGATCCCCTGTCGAGTTATGGCGCCGTTGGCACGCCACGGTCCCCGGTATTATCCTCCACTCAACTGATCGTTCCTCGTACGCGCGCTGTGTACCGCGCCCCCCTGACCGCCCGCCCCATCCGCGAGAGCGGAGTTTTGGCCCTTAACGCCGTGGTTTAAGGGCCAAAACTC
>NZ_JASJVI010000098.1:0-12095 GCF_035019865.1 Cryobacterium sp. 10I5 | reverse complement strand
CCGCGCCGGTGCAACGTGGAGGAGAGCGTGACGACCCGGGGCTTCCGGCCGGGGTCCGTGCCAGCGGTGGCGCGGGCGAGCAGGCCGGGCAGCAGCAGGCCGGTGAGCGCGAAGTGGCCGAGGTGGTTGGTGCCGAACTGCAGTTCGAATCCGTCGGCGGTCCGGCGCTGGGGCACGTTCATCACGCCCGCGTTGTTGACGAGGAGGTCGAGCCCTTCGGGGTGCTCGGCGAGCCAGGCGCTCGCGAAGGCGCGAACCGAGGCGAGGCTGGACAGGTCGAGTACGCGCACCTGCACCGCGGCATCCGCCGACCGGCCGGCAGGGAGCCCCGCCAGGATGCGCCGCACGGCGTCTTCGCCCCGAGCGAGATCGCGCACGGCGAGGGTGACGGATGCCCCGTGCCCGACCAGTTCGGACGCCGTCACGAAGCCGAGCCCCGAGTTCGCTCCCGTGACGATGGCCGTTCGGCCGCGGAGGTCGGGGATGCCGGCTGCGGTCCAGCCGGACTTCTTCGGCGACTTCTTCGGCGAGGCGGCGGTCATTCCGACACCTCGATCCGGTAGCGCACGTGGTTCCGGTCGGCGCTCGCCTGCCAGAACTCGATCTCGCTCGGCCGAAGCGCGTAGAGCCGCCAGCTCGGGTTGGGGCGGCCGTCGGCGCCCGGGCGCTCGTCCCAGTCCTGCGCGGATGCCTCCGCCGAGAGTTCGATCACCGAACCGACCACGCGCACCTGCCTGCCCTGTTGCGGCCAGTAGAAGTTCATCGCTGCGCGCGGGTTCTCACTGAGCTCGAGCCCCTTGCGTGATTTCGCGGAGCTCGCGAAGTGCCAGCCGGCCTCGTCGATGTTCTTGAGGATCAGCATCCGTGAGGATGGCTGGCCGTCAGCGGTCGCCGTGGCGAGGCTGAAGGCGTGCGGCTGCGGCACCCCGGCGGCGAGGGCGGCGGCGAGCCAGCCCTGGAAGAGCAGGGCGGGATCGGGCTCTGCGGCCTTCGCGTCGAACGGCGGGAGGGAGGCCGGGAAGTCCGGCAGCGAGCGCAACAGGGAACGGAAGGATTCGGTCACGCGCCGAGCCTAGCGGGATCGGCTGGGATCGACCGGGGTCGCCGAGGAGGCACGGACGACCAGCCGGCTGGGCAGGCGCACGGACTCGGGTCTGCCGCCGTCGATCACGGTCCTGAGCATCTCGACGGCGATCCGGCCCATGTCCGCGACGCTGTGCGCGATGACGCTCACGGGTGGGTCGAGCAGGGCGAGCCAGTCGATGTCGTCGAAGGAGACCAGGGCGACGTCGGTGCCGATCCGGAGGCCGAGCTCCTGGATCGCGCCGATCGCGCCGAACGCCATCGGGCTGTCCGCGACCAGCAGCGCGGTCGGCGGTTCGGTGAGCGCGAGCAGGGTGCGCACGGCCGCGGAGCCGCTCTCGGGCTGGAAGTCGCCGAAGACGATGAGCGCGGGGTCGAGGCTGAGGCCCCGGTCGCCGGCGGCCCGCACGAAGCTCGCGTAGCGTTCGCGGCCGGTCGAGGTGGACTGCGGCCCCGCAATGTAGCCGATCCGGGTGTGCCCGAGCGCGGCGAGGTGATCGACCGCCTCCCGGATCCCGGTATCGCTGTCCGTGGTCACGCTCGGCAGGTCGATGCCCTCGATGGTGCGGTCGATGAAGACGGCCGGGATCTCCCGTCCGACGACCGAGCGGATGCTGCCGCTTCCGTCCCCGAGCGGCGCGACGATGATGCCGTCGACCCGCCGGGCGATCAGGTTGTCGAGGTACCGGTCCTGCTGGTCCTTCCGCTCGTTCGCATTACCGAGCAACGTCACGAAGCCGTGCACGAGGGCGGCCTGCTCGACCGTATGGGCGAGATCGGCGAAGAACGGGTTCCGGACATCCGGCACGAGCAGGCCGATCGCGTGCGTGCGGGTGGACCGGAGCGCCCGGGCCTGGGCGTTCGGGCGATAGTCGAGCTCCGCCACGGCCGCATGCACGCGGGAGCGGGCGTCCGCCGAGGTGGCCGGGTTTCCGGAGAGCACCCGGGACGTGGTCGCGACGGAGACGCCGGCGAGCGCGGCAACGTCCTTGATCGTGATCGTGACCATCACTGCACCCCCCCTGCCCTGCCGGGACTGCGTCAAGTGGAAACGTTTCCAAGCTGATGCCCAGACTATTGCCGAGGCACAGAGGTGTCAAAATGCGAGTGGGGGTTGTCATCCCGCCCTCCACCGACACGAGGAGACGCCCATGGCCCAGATCGTCCAGTACACCGAATTCGGCGGACCCGAGGTGCTCGAGCTGGTCGAGGCGGTCGAACCCCGGGCGTCCGCCGGCGAGGTCGTCGTCGCCGTCAGGGCGGCGGGCGTGAACCCGATCGACTGGAAGATCCGCAGGGCCATCCGCCCGACCGGCCCGATCACCACGCCGAGGCGGGCGGGCTCCGACGCCGCCGGCCGGATCGTCGACGTCGGCACCGGCGTGACAGGCTGGGCGGTCGGGGATGACGTGATCGTGCTCGGCGCTGCCGGGGCCTATGCCAGCCACGTGACGGCGACTCCCGCTCAGCTCACCCGGAAGCCGGATGGCCTCGGCTGGGCGGAGGCCGCGGCCCTCGGAGTGCCGGCCGGAACGGCGTACCAGGCGCTTCGCTCGCTCGGGCTGGGGTCCGCAGACACCCTGCTCATCCACGGCGGTTCCGGGAGCGTCGGCCAGGCCGCGATCCAGTTCGCCCTGCTCGACGGTGCGACCGTGATCGCGACGGCGAGCGAGCCGAATCAGGCCAGGCTCGCGGAACTCGGAGCCATCCCGGTCGTGTACGGGCCCGGTCTCGTCGATCGCATCCGTGCGGTGGCACCGCAGGGCGTCGACGTCGTCCTGGATGCCGCCGGCACCGACGAGGCCCTCGAGGCTTCCTTCGCGCTCGTCGCCGACCGCAGCAGGATCGGGACCATCGTGGTCGGCTGGAAGGCCGCTGAGGTCGGCATCCAGGCCTGGTCAGGCGGCAGCCCGGTTCCGCTCACCCCCGAGCAGATCGGGCTCAGGGCTGAGGGCCTGCGACTCGCCACCGAGCTGGCCGCCGCCGGGCGGTTCGACGTCGAGATCGCGGCGGTCTTCCCGCTCGCCGAGGCCGCCGCAGCCCAGGAGCTCAGCGAGCACGGGCATCCGCGCGGCAAGATCGTGCTGCTGCCCTGACCCGCCCGGACGGTCAGCTGCGGCCGACGAAGTCGTCCATGGTGTTGTAGACACCGAAGACGCGTCCGGCGACGAGGTCCCAGACCGGCAGCGGCAGGATGCCCCGCAGCACTTTCGAGAGCCCGACCGTCCACGGCATGGTCACCTGCGGGGTCCCGGCGAGCATGGCCCGCCAGACCCGGTCGACGACGTATTCCGGCGTGAGTATGGGAGTCAGGAGCGGCCCGCGAGCGCCGTCGAACATGCCGGTCGAGATATAGCTCGGCGACACCGTGGTGACCTTGACCCGGCTGAAGCCCTGTTGCACGAGTTCGAGCCGCAGGGAATCGCTCCAGCCGATCAGGGCGGCCTTCGAGGCCGCGTAGACGCTCATCCGCGGGTTGGAGAGCAAGCCCGCCGCCGAGGCGATGTTCACGATCCGCGATTCACGGCCGTTGGTGCTCATCATCCCCGGCAGGAACTCGCGGGCGATGTACATCGGGGCGAGGGCGTTGATCTGCATGGTCGGGCGCGTGTCGTCGCCGTTGTCGTGCTCCCAGAAGAAGGCGCCGCGCACGATCCCGGCGTTGTTGATCAGGATGTCCGGGTTTCCGATCTCCGTGCGCACGCGTTGGGCGGTCTGCGCGATCGCACCCAGGTCTCCGATGTCGACGACGTACGGGAACACGGCCGTCGTGCCGGTGGCGCCCTCGGCGAGGCGAGCGGCCGTCCTGGTGAGGGCGGCGGCGTCCCGGTCCCACAGGATCACCGCCCGCGCCCCCTCGGCGACGGCACGCTCGGCGTAGAGGCGGCCCATGCCGCTGGCAGCGCCGGTGATCAGGACGCGGGCTCCGGAAACGGTTCGAGTCATGCCTCCATCATTCATCATCGCCGCCGGTCCGGGAGCCGCCGCCCGGAGAGCATGCCGGAAGCCCAGTGCATACCCAGCCCGGGCTGGCATCGTGGACGGCACCGATCGACGAGCCACCTCGAACACCCGACTGACCAGGAGCACACCATGGGATTCCTCGACCGCCTCTTCGGCCGCGACGAACAGGGCACAACGTCGCAGGCCCGCACCGCACCCACCGCGCGTGGCGCCAGCCCGCAGCGGACCGATGACGAGATCGCCGTCGAGCGCTACCAGTACCTGTTGCGCACGGCGCCGCCGGAAACCATCGAACAGGTGCACACCGAAGCCTTCGCCAAGCTCACCGACCAGCAGCGCGACCTGCTCTTCCAACGCCTCACCGAGAACGCCACGCCGAGCGAACGCCCGGCCGACGCCGCGCCCGAGACGCTCGCGAAGGCCGCCACCCGTGCAGAGCTCCGCGAGCCCGGCACCCTCGAACGCACCCTCGGCCGCCAGGGCCAGGGCGGCCTGGGGTTCGGCGGCATGGTCGGCAGCACCATCCTCGGCACGGTCGCCGGCTACGTGATCGGGTCCGCGCTCGTGAGCGCGTTCCTGCCGGACCCGGGGGCGACGGATGCCGCGGCGAGCGACTCCGGGTCCGATTCCGGCGGGGACGCCACCAACGACACGAGCACCGATGCCGGAGCGGACACGGGGTCCGACGCCGGCGGAGATTTCGGCGGCGGCGACTTCGGCGGCGGGGACTTCGGCGGCGCCTTCGACTTCTGAGCCGACTTCGACTTCTGAGCCGACTTCGACTTCTGAGGCGGCCGTCCACGGCAACGCCCGGCACGACCGCGCCTGGCAGGGCCGGGCGGGGCCGGGCGATAACCTGACAGGAGCGTCCCGGTCGGAACGCCGAGAGGACAGGCCAGTGAGCACCCGCACTACCGGTCCCCTCGTGCTCCTCCGGCACGGTGAGAGCACGGCGAATGCCTCCGGCCTGTTCACCGGGATCCTCGACGCGCCGCTGTCCGATCAGGGGGCTGCAGAGGCCCGATCGGCCGCGGAACTCCTTTCCGCGGCGAACCTGCACCCCGACGTGGTGTTCACGTCGTCCCTCCAGCGGGCCCGGCGAACGGCCGAGATCCTGGCCGAGGAGCTGCGCCCCCGCCCCGCGGCCCCGCTGGCCGACTGGCGGCTCAACGAGCGCAATTACGGCGCCCTGACCGGTCGCTCGAAGGCCGACGTGCGTGCGGAATTCGGTGAGGCCCAGTTCCTGGCCTGGCGCCGGTCGGTGAACACCGCCCCGCCGCCCCTCGACGATGAGGCCTTCGCGGCCGCGCGCGATTCGGCCCTGTTCCGCGGGCTCCCGGCCGAAGCCCTGACCCGCACCGAAGCGCTCAGCCACGTCATGGCGAGGGTCGGCCGTTTCCATGCCGAACAGGTGGTTCCTCGCCTCCGCCTCGGCCAGACCGTGCTCGTCGTCGCCCACGGAAACTCGCTCCGGGCCTACTGCGCGCTGCTGGACGGCCTCGACGACCACGCGATCCACCGGCTCAATCTCCCGACCGGGCATCCGCTCGTCTATCGCTTCACGGCCGCCGACCTCGCGCAGCAACCCACCCCGGCGGGCGTGCTCCCGCGGCACCCGCTCTCGGCCGGCGGCCACTACCTCGACTCCGCCGCCGCACTTCCCGCCGCGGCCCGGCTCACCGCCGACGGCGGCACCTAGCCCCCTCGAGTTGCGGAGAAAGCACCCTCCCGCGCTCACGGAAGGTGTTTTATCCGCAACTCGGCCCAGGGAGCGGCTGCCGGGAGCTAGGGTCCGGCGTGCTTCGGAACCGTGAGCAGGCGGCAGGTCGTCGCAACGGCCTGCTCGAGGTTGGCTGCGCCGGCGGCGAGCGCCTCCGCCAGGGTACAGACGCCCGGCACGATCGGAACGAGGGCGGCGAACCCGTGCTCGTAGAGCGCCTCGGCGCCCTCTCCGACCCGGCCGGCGAAGGCGATCACGGGCACGCCGTGCCTGGCCGCGGTCTCCGCGACGCCGAGCGGGGTCTTCCCGCCGAGGGTCTGGGCATCGATGCTGCCCTCCCCCGTGAACACGAAGTCGGCTCCCGCCATCGACTCGGAGAGGTGAGCGGCCTCCATCACGACATCCACGCCGCGCTGCATCGTGCTGTCGAAGAAGGCGAGGAAGGCCGCTCCAAGCCCGCCGGCGGCTCCGGCCCCGGCAACAGTGGCGACCTCGCGCCCCGTCGTCGCCAGGACGACGGAGGCAAAGACGCCCAGGGCGGCGTCGAGCTCGGCGACGGCCGACTCATCCGCACCCTTCTGGGGTCCGAACACCTGACTGGCGCCACTCAGGCCGAGCAACGGGTTGGTCACGTCGCACGCGATCCGGAAGGTCGCGCCCGCGAGTCGCGGATCGAACCCGGACAGGTCGATCCGGGCGAGGTGGGCGAGGGCGGCTCCGCCGTCTGGCAGCTCGGCGCCGTCGAAGTCGAGGAGCCTCGCGCCGAGCGCCCGCAGCATCCCGGCACCGCCGTCATTGGTGACCGATCCGCCGAGCCCGACGATGAACCGGCGTGCGCCCCGGTCGAGCGCGTCTGTGATCAGCCGGCCGACCCCGAAACTGCTCGCGATCCGCGGGTCACGGTCGGCGACCGCGACAAGGTGGATGCCGGCGGCCGCGGCGATCTCGATGATCGCGAGCTCTTCGGCGGCGACGTACCCGTAGCGGGCCGGCACCATCCGTCCGAGAGCATCCGGCACCTCGGCCGCAACGAGGGTGCCGCCGAGCGCGGCCACGAGGGCGTCTGCCGTGCCTTCGCCGCCGTCGGCCATGGGCACGGCGACACAGACAGCATCCGGGAACACCGAGCGGATGCCGCGCTCCATCGCGGCGACGGCCTCCGCAGCGGTCATCGATTCCTTGAAGGAGTCGGGTGCCAGAACGAACTTCATGCGTTGATCCTCTGCCGGGCACAACCGATGGGGTGAAGAAAAGGGGCCGGGGAGATTTCCCCGGCCCCTTCAGTGTGGCCGTTTCGGTGCACCACGTCGATCTCCCGAGCCGTGGCTCAGAACGACACCCCGCAGACCAGGGCCGCATTCGCGTACGGCGTGGCCTCGCCCGTGCGGATGAACAGCTTGGCCGACGCGGAGAGCGCCTTGAGTTCCTCGTGGCTGATGTACTCGATCCCGTCGAAGCGCGCGGCCAGCCACGCACCCGCCGGGGCGCCCTTCGCTTCCTCTGCGGCGATGCAGTGTTGGAACACCATCTCGCTGGTCAGGGCATCGAGAACCTGCTCGAACCGCGGAATACCGTGGACGAGAGCGAGGTCGATCACCGGAACCCCGGCCGGGACCGGCATGCCGCAATCGGCAAGAAGGACCAGGTCGGTGTGCCCGAGGCGGGCGAGGGCTCCGCAGAGGTCGGCATTCAGGATGCCGGTCCGCTTCACTTCTTCACCTCGGGCAGTTCGTCGTCCGCGCCGGGGTACGACTGCTGCGTGCCGAGCGTGCGCACGGCGAATGCGCCGACCCGGACCGCGAGGCGCACGGCGTCGAGGAGACTGGAGCCGGCGGCGAGCCGCCCGCTCAGCGCCCCGACGAAGGCATCGCCGGCGCCGGAGGAGTCCACCGCGGCGACGCGGGGCGAAGGGACCGTGGTCGTGCCGAGGGAATCGGAGCAGATCGCACCCCGTTCTCCCCTGGTCAGCACCACGGCGGGAACGCCCCAGGCGCGGAGCCTGGCCACGAGTTCGGCGTCCTCGCCGGGGATGTCGGCGCCGGGATCGACGAGCGCGAGGACCAGTGCGGCCTCGTGCTCGTTGACGACGAGCGGGTCGGCCCGCCGGATCGTGTCGGGGTCGACCGTGATCACCGGAGCGAGGTTGAGCACGACCCGGCCGGTGGCGAGGCGGGCGGCCGCTTCGATTCCGGCGGCGGGGATCTCACCCTGCAGCACGACGACGGATGCCCGCGCGATGAGGTCGGCGGCGGCCCCGACGAGGTTCTCCCCCACGGCCGCGTTCGCGCCGGGGACGACGACGATGGTGTTCTCCCCGTCGTCGGCCACGGTGACGAGGGCGAGGCCGGTCGGGCCGTCGATGACAGACACGGCGGACATGTCGACCGCCGCTCGCTCGAGGAGCACGGTCGCCAGCCCGGCGACCGGGTCCGTCCCGATGGCCCCGACGAGGCTGACATGTGCGCCGAGCCGGGCGGCCGCGACGGCCTGATTGGCGCCCTTGCCCCCGGGCAGGAACTCCATCGACACCGCCATCAGTGTTTCGCCTGGCATGGGGTGCCGTTCGACGACCATGAGCTGGTCGATGTTGATCGATCCGACGACGACGATCGGGCCGCCGTCAGCGGTCGGGGTGAAGGAACTCACTTGGTGAAGTCGCCCACGTTCGTCTTCGTGACGGTGACGACCTCGACGGGGACGGTCGCGTCGACCTTTTCGCCGGCGAGCGTCTTGACGGCCAGTTCAATGGCGAGCTTGCCGAGTTCGGCGGGCTGCTGGGCGATCGTGGCGGCGAGGGTGCCGGCCGTGATCGCGGCGAGTCCGTCGGTGGTTCCGTCGAAGCCGACGACCTTGATGTCGGTCCCGGCGCGGGATCCGAGCGCCTGCACTGCGCCGAGGGCCATCTCGTCGTTCTCGGCGAAGACGCCGGTCACCTCGGGGTGGGCCTGGAGCAGGTTCGTCGTCACGTCGAGTGCGGTCGCGCGGTCGAAGTTGGCGGTCTGCTTGGCCACGACGGTGATGTTCGGGTATGCCTTCATGCCCTCCTCGAAGCCGGCCCCGCGGTCGCGGCTCGCGCTGGTTCCGGAGACACCCTGCAGGTCGATGACGCTGCCCTTCTCGCCCATGGCGGTCGCGAGCTCGATCGCGGCCTGCTTGCCGCCGGCGACGTTGTCGCTCGCGACGAGGGAGGCGACGGTTGCGCCGTTGACGGTGCGGTCGACGGCGATGACCGGGATGTTCGAGGTGTTGAGCGCCTTGACCGCCGAGCCGGCGGCATCCGAGTCGACGGGGTTGACGATGACGAGCTTGGCCCCGCTCGACGCGGCCGTGGCCAGCTGGTTGGCCTGGGTCGCGGAGTCGTTCTGGGCATCCACGATGTTGAGCTGGAGGCCGGCGGCGGTTGCGGCGGCCTGGGCGCCGTCGCGGAGCTCGACGAAGAACGGGTTGTTCAGGGTGGAGACGGCCAGCACGATCTTGGTGCCGGATGCCGAGTCCCCGCCGCCCCGGCCGCACGCGGTCGTGCCGACGAGGATGAGGGCGGCTGCGGTGGTGACGGCGGCGATTCTGCGGAAAGAGGACGACTTCATTGTGTGTTCCTTTGGGTTGATCGATGGAGGGGAAAGGGAAAAGGTGCCGGTGGAGTAGGGGCGGTCAGCTGTTGCGCGTCTTGCGGCGCAGCACGTCGACGCCGACGGCGAGGGCGATCACGAGGCCGATGACGACCTGCTGCCAGAACGAGGTGACGTTCAGGAGGTTGAGGCCGTTGCGGATGACGACGAGCACGAGCGCGCCGACGAAGGTTCCCGAGATCTTGCCGAGGCCGCCCGAGAGCGACGCGCCGCCGATGACGACGGCCGCGATGGCGTCGAGCTCGTAACCCGCCGCGGCCTGGGGCTGCGCGGAGTCGAGCCGCCCGGCGAGGAGGAGCCCGGCGAGCGCCGCGAACAGGCCGGCGAGCGCGAAGACGGTGACGAGGATGCGCTTCACCGGTAGCCCGGACAGGCGAGCGGCCTCGGCGTTGCCGCCGACCGCGTACATCGACCGCCCGATCACCGTGCGGTTGAGCACGAAGGAGGCGACGATGGCCGAGAGGAGGAGCACGACGATCGGCATCGGGACGGGGCCGAGGTTTCCGCCGAGGAAGGAGACCTCCGGCGCCGTCTTGATCGGGCGGCCGTCGGAGATGACGAGGGTGAGGCCGCGGGCGACGCTCAGCATGGCGAGGGTCGCGATGAACGAGGGCAGCTTGCCGTAGGCGTTCGCGAGGCCGTTGACCATCCCGGCGAGGAGCCCGGTCGCGAGCCCGCCGAGCAGGGTGAGCCAGCCGGGAAGCCCGGCGGCCACGAAGAGCCAGCTCGACACCATGGCGGCCAGGGCGGCGACCGCGCCGACCGACAGGTCGATGCCGCCCGCGACGATGACGAAGGTCATTCCGAATGCGAGCACGGCGACGGTGGAGACCTGGATGCCGATGTTGAGCAGGTTCTGCCCGGTCAGGAAGTCCGGGGTGGCGATGAAGAGGGCGAGGCACAACACGACGAGACCGACGAGCGCTCCGTTGTTGGCGAGGAATTTCTTGTAGTCGACGCGGCGGCGCGGCGCGGCCAGGGTAGTCGTGGACATCAGTGTCATTCCTTCTCGTGGGTCGGTGCGTTGTCTGGGGTGACGGCGGCGAGGTCGCCGTCGGTCGTTGTGCTGATCGGTTCGCTGGTCGGTTCGCTGGTCGGTTCGTCGGATTCGATGTCGTCGACGATGGCGTCGATCTGGGTGCTGCCCGCTTCCCGGGCGGCGAGGGTCATCACGGCGTCCTGGGTGGCGTCGGCGGCGCTGAGCTCGCCGGCGATCCGGCCGTCCCGCATCACGAGGATTCGGTCGCTCATGCCGAGCACCTCGGGGAGTTCGCTCGAGACCATGACGATCGCACCACCGGCATCCGTGATCGCGTTCATCAGTTCGTAGATCTCGACCTTGGCGCCGACGTCGACTCCGCGGGTGGGCTCGTCGAGCAGCAGCACGGTCGAGGCGGCGATGATCCAGCGTCCGAAGACGGCCTTCTGCTGGTTGCCGCCGGAGAGCGCTCCGACGGGCTGGTCGATGGTGTGCATCCGGATGCGGAGCTTCTCGGCGACGGCCTGGGCCCTGCGCCGCTGGCCGGTGAAGTCCGCGAGCCCGAGACGGGCGGTCGACGCGAGTGTCGCGTAACCGAGGTTGTCGTTGACGGATGCCCCGAGCACGAGCCCCTGTCCCTTGCGGTCCTCGGGCACGTGGCCGATGCCCGCGGCGATCGCGGCCGGGATATTGCCCTTCGGAAGCCGGTGCCCGCGCACCACGACGGTGCCGGAGTCGTAGTGGTCGACACCTGCGATCGCCCGGATCAGTTCCGTGCGCCCGGCGCCGACGAGTCCGGCGATGCCGAGCACCTCGCCGGCGTGCACGGTGAAGCTCACGTCGCTGAAGGAGCCGTGCGCGCTGAGCTTCTCGACCGCGAGAATCTCGGCAGGCTCGGCGAGCACGGGGGCGCGGCGGGGGAACTGGTCCTCGATATTGCGGCCGACCATGAGCCGCACCAGCTCCGCTTCCGGCGTCGAGGCCGGCACCTCTGCGACGAACTCGCCGTCGCGCAGCACCGTGACCGTGTCGCCGACCTCGGCGATCTCGTCGAGGTGGTGGCTGATGAAGAGCATCGCGACGCCGCGACTCCGGAGGTCGGCCATCACAGCGAAAAGGGCCTGGGTCTCGTGCCGGGTGAGTGCTGCGGTCGGCTCGTCGAGGATGAGGATGCGCGCGTTGATGCTGAGCGCCTTGGCGATCTCGACGAGCTGCTGCTTGGCGATGCCGAGCTCGCCGACCGGGGTGTCCACGTCGACGTCGAGGCCGATCAGGGCGAGGGCGGCACGCGCCCGGTTGCGGAGGGCGCGCCGGTCGACCATGCCGTGCCTGGTCGGCATCCGCCCGAGCATCACGTTCTCGGCGACGCTCATGGTCGGGACGAGGTTGAGCTCCTGGTGGATGGTGGCGATGCCGAGGTCCTCCGCCGCGCGGGTCGTCGGGAGGGTCACGATGGCGCCGTCGACGACGATGTGGCCGGCATCGGGCTGGTAGACGCCGGCCATCATCTTGATCAGCGTGGATTTGCCGGCGCCGTTCTCGCCGAGGAGCACCTGTACGTGGCCGGCGTAGACGCTCACGGTGACGTCCTTGATGACGGTCACCTGGCCGAAGGTCTTGCCCACGTTCTGCAGGGTGACCAGGGGTTGTGGATTCATTTCAGTGCGTCCTTACGCTGTTATGACTGGCTGTGGGTGCCGCGAACGGGGTGGGCGGGGCG
>NZ_JASJVI010000097.1:0-12945 GCF_035019865.1 Cryobacterium sp. 10I5 | reverse complement strand
GGGGCGGGCTGGCCACTGCCGGATCCCGGGCGCACCACGATCAGCACGATGATGACTATCACGAAGAGCAGGCCAAGACCCACGATGAGGCGGCGGCGCCAGTAGACCTTGCTTGACTGGGGGCCGACCGGATGTTTGATCGTCGACATGCCCCAAGGCTAACCAGCTTTGCCCGGCAGCCCCGGGAATGGAGTGCGTGTCGGCGACGATTGCCGGTCGTGGCAGGAGCCGCGGTTGCCTGTGACCAACAACGAGAACGCCGCCCCGCAGAGAGACGGTTCAGGTCTCCCTGCGCGGCGGCGCGAGGTGGGGATGCTGCCGGGCTAGCCGATGAAGCCCGCAAGCTGATCCGCTATCGCAGCGCCCACGACGTCAGTGTTCCCGAGCACCACGATTCTGGCCGGATGCAGGCGGGTGAGTTCGGCCTGCACGGCCGCCGGGATGCCGTCCGTCCGCACCAGGAGAACAGGCGCGCCATCCTTTGCCGCAGCCGCAGCACCGGACAACGCATCCGGGAACGCCCCGCCACTGGCGATGTACACCACCGGAACCCCCGGAGCGAAACTCGCCGCCGACACTGCAGCCGACGTCTCGAACCGGTCGGCCCCCGCGAGCCGCGTCACGGTCCCGGACGTCGAGTCCTCAAGCGCCGTGGCCACCGCATCGTTCACCGAGACCGAACTACCCAGGACGACGATCCGGCCGGGCTGCAGGCGAGTGAGTTCGGCCTGCACGGCCGCCGGGATGCCGTCCGTCCGCACCAGGAGAACAGGCGCACCATCCTTCGCCGCTGCCGCAGCACCGGACAACGCATCCGGGAACGCACCGCCACGGGCGATGTACACCACCGGAACCCCCGGAGCGAAACTCGCCGCCGACACCGCAGCCGACGTCTCGAACCGGTCGGCCCCCGCGAGCCGCGTCACGGGAGGCGTGAGCGCAGTGACGGTGAGGGCGACCCGCACCATGGTTCCCGACTCCTTGGCCGTCAGTTCGAGCACGCTCGCGGCCGCGGCATCCGCCGGGACAGTGAACGTGACGGTTGCCGTGCCGGTGGCGTCGACGGGGGTGGTCCCGAGGTTCACCGTGCTGCCCCTCAGGCCCAGCGCCAGTTCGGTGTTCTTCGGTGCGCCGAGCGAGGTCAGGTTGAGGCCAGACACGTTCAGACTCACCGAGTCGCCCGGCGAGACGGCCGTGGTCGCGGCGCCGGAGACGGATGCCTGGCGGGCCGCGGAGGACGGAGCCAGCGGGCTGTGCTCGGTGAGGTAGGAGATCCACGCATCCCGGTCGACGAGGCCCGAATCGCGCGTTCCCGCACCCTGGGTGAATTCCCGGAAGTTGTCACCGCCCGTGATCAGGAAGTTGAACGACCCGATCCGGTAGGAGTGCGCCGGGTCGATCGCCTGTCCGTCGATCCAGATCCCGGTGATGCGATCGCCTTCGGCGCGGCTCGCATCGAAGGTGTAGTCAACGTTGTCCGAGAGTCCGAGCTGCAGGAAGGGCCTGCTCGGCACAGCACCGGCCGCATCGCGCTGCCACTGCTGCTCGAGCACGGTCTTGAACTGCGCCCCGGTCAGGCTGGTCGTCCAGAGGTTGTTCAGGAACGGCAGCACCGCATTGGCCTCGGCGTAGCTGACGACGCCGTCCGGGGCCTGGCTGAGGTCCGCACGCATACCGCCCGGGTTGACGACGCCGATTTCGGCGCCGCCCGTGACCGGGTCGGCGAGGGAGTCGCGCAGCGAGTTGGCGACGAGCGTGCCGAGAGTGGATGCCGCGGCACGGTTCTCGACGCAGGGAGCGACGCCACCGGCGCAGGCCCGGGTCACATCGGCGGTCACGGACCCGATCGGCTGGTTGCCGATCGTGGCGGCCTGGGCGAGCGCGGCATCCGTGATCGTCTTCACGGCCGCGGCCCGCGGGTAGGCGGCCGTGAGGGTGGCGTCTGCGGCCGTCGACCGCTTGACGTTCTGGTTCTTGACCGTGGTGGTGAGGCCGGTCGCCGGGTCGAAGCTCAACACGATCTGACCGATGTTCTCGCCGTAGCTGCCCGTCTGCAGCACCGGGCGGGTGACGCCGGCGGCCGCATCAGGGACCTGGGCGTCCCAGGCGTACTGCTTGTGGGTGTGGCCGGTCAGGATCGCGTCGACCGTCGGCGCTGTCTGCGTGACGATCTGCGCGAACGCGGTGTCGGTGAGCGCGAGCTCGGTGTCGAGTGTCGCGCCGTCCGGGGCTCCGGCGCCGGCGCCCTCGTGGTATTCGGCGATGAGCACATCGGCCTCGCCGTTGGCGGGATTGCCGTCGCTGAGCTGGGCAGCGACCCGGTTCACTGCGGCGACCGGATCACCGAAGCTCAGGGTGGCGATGCCGTTCGGGGAGACGAGAGACGGGGTCTCCTCGGTGACGGCGCCGATCACGGCGACCGTGACGCCCGCGACGTCCTGGAGCGAATACTCCGGCAGGGCCGGCGTCTCCGTGCCGAGCTGGTACACGTTGGCGCCGAGGTAGTCGAAATCGGCGGCCGTGCTGACGCGGCCGGTGAGGTCGGCGAGTCCCTGGTCGAACTCGTGGTTGCCCACGGCGGATGCCTTCAGGCCGAGCGCGTTGAGGACCTCGATCGTGGGCTGGTCCTTCTGCGAGGCGGATGCGAAGAGCGAGGCGCCGATGTTGTCGCCGTCGGACAGGAACAGGGTCGCCGCGTCGCCGTATTCGGCCTTGAGCTGCTCGACCGTTCCGGCGAATTTGACGGTGTTGGCGTCGATCCGGCCATGGAAGTCGTTGATGTTGAGCAGGTTGATGTCGACCTTGGCCGCACTCGCGAGCTTCAGCCCGACGACCGCGGGGTCGTGGTCCGAGGAACGGAAGGCGTCGGCGCGGTAGAAGTCGGTGACGTTGTTGTTGTACCGGCTGTACTCGAGGGCGACGGACTCGACCGAGTTGATGTTCCAGACGTCGACGTCCGTGACGGCGGCGTTGGCCTCCGGCGAGGCGAAGACGTGGTCGAGCGAACCGACGGCTCCCCCGAACGCGTAGGTGTACTCGCCCGACTTGGTTTCCTGGCTGAGGTACCCGGCGTCCGTGATGACCTTGATCGGGTCTTCCTGGTCATACGCGTTGAAGTCTCCTGTGAGGAAGACCCTGCTGATGCCGGTATCGGTCTTGAGCGTGTCGGCGAAGCCGACGAGGGCCGTCGCCTGGTTGACCCTGGACGCATTCGAGGCGCCCTGGCCGTCGCCCTGGTCGGCGTCGACGCCCGTTCCGGAGCCCTTCGACTTGAAGTGGTTCACGATTGCGAGGAAGGAACTCCCGGTGTCACCGACCAGCCGGAATGCCTGGGCGAGAGGCTGGCGGGCGTTGGCGAAGGCGGGGGCGTCGAGGATGCTGGAGCTTCCGACGGTCTCGACGGCCGCTGTCTTGTAGATGAAGCCGGTGCGGATCACGTCCTCGCTCGCGGGGAGGGCGGCCGGTGACGGCACGAAGGCCCAGACCGCGCTCCCCGCGGCCGTGTTGAGGGCGTCGACGAGGGTGGACAGGGCCGCGTCGCGGTCCTTGCCGAAGCGGGCCGAGTTCTCGATCTCCTCGAGGGTGACGACCTGGGCGCCGAGGGCGTTGATCGCGGTCACGATCTTCGCCTGCTGGCGGCCGAGGCTCACTGCTGTTGCGGCACCGCGGGCGTCACAGCCGCTGTTGACGGTGATCGGCGTCCCGGCGCGGTCGGAGTAGTACGTGCAGCCGGTGAGGGAGTCGCCGGTGGTCGGGAAATAGTTGAGCACGTTGAACGTGGCCAGGCGGATGTCTCCGCCGACGGCACGCGGGGCATCCGTGCGGGTGTTGGCGAAGGTCGCCGGCTGGACGGCCGCCGCGGTCGCCGGCACGAGCTCGGCGGTCGGCTGGAGCTTCCAGGTGCTGTTGCGGAAGTCGAAGATGACCGGCTTGGTGAAGGTCACTGCTGCGCCGATGCGCACGGGGCTGTCGGTGGAGAGGTACGGGACCGGCTTGGCTTTGTTGGCCGTGGCGAGGTAGTTCGTCGTGGCGCCGTCGTCGAGGGTGACGGCGCGGGCGGCGTTGGCGGCGACCGCGGCGGTGTATTCGGCGGTTCCCGGACGGGCGGTGGCCGTGGGCGTCACGAGGGCGGTGGTCCCGGCGGCGAGACCGATTTCGCCGTACTGGTTCGTCGAGTAGTTGTTCGTGACGGTGAACGCGCCCTGAGGGGCGAGGAGCATTCCCTCGAAGGGTTCGCGGGCGGCATCCGTCGTGGGGAGCGTCACTGTTGCGGGCTGTGGGGCCACGATCCCGGTCTTGTCGAGCGTGACGAGGTCGGCGGGCGCGGCGAGGGTGAGCTCGGTGAGCCCGAAGTATTCGGTGACAGCCCCGGTGACCGAGACGTAGTCGCCGATGCTGACGGGCGCGGCGACAGTGCCGGTGTACACGAAGACCGCGTCGGAGGCGGTGTGCGTCGCCGGGTCGATGGCGCCGCCGGTGCCTGCCGTCTGCAGGGAGAAGCCGGCGAGGCCGCCGGTCGGGTAGGCGGCCGTGACGACGCCGAGGGTCGTGACGGTCGTGCCGACCAACTCGCTCGCCGCACCGGTGCCCTGGATCGCACTGATCGGGATGTCAGCGACCGGCGGGGCGGTCGGGGTCGCGGTCGGGGCCGTAGTCGCGGTTGCCGTCGGGGTTGGGCTTGGGGTCGGGGTGTCCGTTGCGGTCGGCGTCGGCGTGGATGCGGTCGCGTTCGTGGGCGTCGGGGCACCGGCGACGAAGTCGGCGGCATTGGAATCGGTGTCGAGCTCACCGGTACGCCCCAGGGACGTCGTGACCGAGGCCGCGGGAGCCGCCGCCGTCTCGAAGGTCGTGGAGGAACCGTAGCCGAGCAGGTCGATGATCGCGGGGTCGTTCACGAGGGAGCCGGTCGCCGGTGCGGTCAGCGCTGTCGCCTGTTTGGCCAGGAAGAGGGTGCCGCCGGATGCCCCGAAGGAGAATGCAAGGGAGGCGTCCGGTGTGGGGAGCACGGCTCCGTTCGCGGCATTCGAGTTGCCCTGGATCAGGTAGTGGCCCTTACCGGGGATCGATCCCGTGAGCGCGAGCAGCCCGGTGGGGTTCGCGGTGCCGGCCGGCGAGCGGTACTGCAGCGACGTCCCGGCGAGGTCCACCGCGGCATCCGTGGGGTTGTACAACTCGACGAACTTGTTAAGGTAGCTCGCACCGGCGCTGCCGCCGTTGAGGTACGCCTCCGAGATCACGATTCCGGTACCGGCGGTGCTTGCCATGGCCGGAACGGCCAGGAGTGAAGCGGCCACGAGGCTCACTCCCACAATAGAGGCGAAAGCCAGCCGGAGACGGCTGCTGTGAGCGGGTGACATGGAACTCCTCGGTGTGCTGGGGGACGAGCACCGTTCGACCAGGGATCGTGGTCACGGGTGCGTTCACGTTCGCGTTCACCGCAAGGCTATGGACTCTCTGTGCGTTCTCAATGACAAGGAGATTAACTCTTTGGAAAGCAGAGTGCTCAACTGGGCACGCAATTCAGATACAAAGTGTCGAGAATCCTCCATCCGCAACTCTCAGTCCGCGGCACCCCGGGCGCGTGGCAGAACCTCGGAATGACCGCAGGAAGGGCCAGCGGAAGGGTCGGCGGAACAAGCGTTCGGACAACCGGCGCACAACCGGCGGACGACCGGAGGGGCGACCGTCGCGGGAAGCGCGAGGGAACGTGGTCAGCCGAGCCGTTTCACCATGCGGGTGTTGCCGAGCGTGTTCGGCTTGACCCTGGCCAGGTCGAGGAATTCGGCGACGCCCTCGTCGTGGGAGCGGACGAGTTCGGCGTAGACGAGCGGGTCGACGGTCTCGGACCCCATGTCGGTGAATCCGTGCCGGGTGAAGAAGGGCACCTCGAAGGTGAGGCAGAACAGGCGGGACAGGCCGAGCTCGCGGGCATCCGCTTCGAGTCGGGCGAGGAGGGCGTGGCCGACGCCGCGGCCGAGCCAGTCTGCGGTGACGGCGAGGGTGCGCACCTCGCCGAGGTCCTCCCACATCACGTGCAGGGCGCCGACGCCGATGAGTTCACCGTGGGTGTCTTCGACGACACGGAATTCCTGGACCGCCTCGTAGAAGACGACGCTCTCCTTGCCGAGCAGGATGCGCTCCTGGACGAGAGGGGCCACCAGGGTCTGGATGCGGGGGACGTCACTCGTGCGCGCTCGGCGGACCGAATACTCCTGCTCCTGCATGTGCTGCGTGCGTCTGGTGCTTAGTCCGTGGCGACCGCGAGGTCGGGCGTGCCCGACCCTGTGCCGAGGGCTGCCGACGCGTTCACGCCGATGGACACGGCCGTGGCTCGCGCCGTCGTGGTGAACACGTATTCGCCGGCGAGGTAGTCGACGTGCACGTGGTCACCCGCGTTGAGCTCGCCCTGCAGGATCTTCTCGGAGAGACGGTCCTCCACCTCGCGCTGGATCGCACGGCGCAGCGGCCGGGCGCCGAGAGCGGGGTCGAAGCCGACCTCGATCAGGTGCTCCTTCGCGGGGATCGTCAGTTCGACGGTCATGTCGCGGTCGAGCAGGCGGTCGCTGAGGCGCTTGATGAACAGGTCCACGATCTGGAGCAGTTCCGGCTTGGTCAGCTGGGGGAACACGATGACCTCGTCGACGCGGTTGAGGAACTCGGGCTTGAAGTGCTTCTTGAGCTCTTCCTTCACCTTGCCGCTCATCCGCTCGTAGCCGGTCGTCGTGTCGCCCGAGAGCTGGAAGCCGACGGGCGAGCTGCTGATGTCCTTGGTGCCGAGGTTCGTGGTCATGATGATCACGGTGTTCTTGAAGTCGATCACGCGACCCTGGCCATCCGTCAACCGGCCCTCTTCCAGAATCTGGAGCAGGGAGTTGAAGATGTCCGGGTGGGCCTTCTCGATCTCGTCGAACAGCACGACGGAGAACGGCTTGCGGCGCACCTTCTCGGTGAGCTGGCCGCCCTCTTCGAAGCCGACGAACCCGGGAGGCGCACCGAACAGGCGCGACACGGTGTGCTTCTCGCCGTACTCGCTCATGTCGAGGGAGATCATGGCGGCCTCGTCATCGAAGAGGAACTCGGCGAGCGCCTTGGCGAGTTCGGTCTTGCCGACGCCGGTGGGGCCGGCGAAGATGAACGAACCGCTCGGGCGCTTCGGGTCCTTGAGTCCGGCACGGGTGCGTCGAATGGTCTTGGCGAGCGCCGAGATGGCCTCTTCCTGACCGATGACGCGCTGGTGCAGGGCCTTCTCCATGAAGACGAGCCGCGAGGACTCCTCCTCGGTGAGCTTGAACACCGGGATACCGGTCGCCTGGGCGAGAACCTCGGCGATCAGGCCCTCGTCGACGACGGCGGTCGTCTTGACGTCGCCGGACTTCCACTTCTTCTCGAGGCGGAGACGCTCGCCGAGGAGGTTCTTCTCCTCGTCGCGCAGGCCGGCGGCCTTCTCGAAGTCCTGGTCCTCGATCGCGGTCTCCTTCGCGGCGCGGACGACGGCGATCTTCTCGTCGAATTCGCGCAGCTCGGGCGGGCTCGACAGGATCGAGAGGCGGAGGCGTGCACCGGCCTCGTCGATCAGGTCGATGGCCTTGTCCGGGAGGAACCGGTCGGAGACGTAACGGTCGGCGAGGTTCGCCGCGGCCACGAGCGCGCCATCGGTGATGGATACCTTGTGGTGCGCCTCGTACCGGTCGCGCAGTCCCTTGAGGATGTTGATGGTGTGGGGAAGGGACGGCTCCGCGACCTGGATCGGCTGGAAGCGGCGCTCGAGCGCGGCATCCTTCTCGAAGTGCTTGCGGTACTCGTCGATCGTGGTCGCACCGATCGTCTGCAGCTCACCGCGGGCGAGGAGCGGCTTGAGGATCGAGGCCGCGTCGATGGCGCCCTCAGCGGCACCGGCACCGACGAGGGTGTGGATCTCGTCGATGAAGATGATGATGTCGCCGCGGGTGCGGATCTCCTTGGTGACCTTCTTCAGGCGCTCCTCGAAGTCGCCGCGGTAGCGGCTGCCGGCGATGAGCGAGCCGAGGTCGAGCGAGTAGAGCTGCTTGTCCTTGAGCGTCTCGGGAACATCGCCCTTGACGATGGCCTGGGCGAGGCCCTCGACGACCGCGGTCTTGCCGACGCCGGGCTCACCGATCAGGACCGGGTTGTTCTTCGATCGTCGGGACAGGATCTGCATGACCCGTTCGATCTCTTTCTCACGACCGATCACGGGGTCGAGCTTGTTCTCGCGTGCGGCCTGGGTGAGGTTGCGGCCGAACTGGTCGAGAATCTGGCTGCCCGCCGGTCCGCTCGCCGTCTCGTTGGCGCCGACCTGGACCTGCTCCTTGCCCTGGTAGCCGGAGAGGAGCTGGATGACCTGCTGGCGCACCCGGTTGAGGTCTGCGCCGAGCTTGACGAGCACCTGAGCGGCGACGCCTTCACCCTCGCGGATGAGGCCGAGCAGGATGTGCTCGGTGCCGATGTAGTTGTGGCCGAGCTGCAGTGCCTCGCGGAGGCTCAGTTCGAGCACCTTCTTGGCGCGCGGCGTGAACGGGATGTGCCCGGTCGGCTGCTGCTGGCCCTGGCCGATGATGTCCTGGACCTGCTCGCGCACGGCGTCGAGCGAAATGCCCAGGCTCTCGAGGGCCTTGGCGGCGACGCCTTCACCCTCGTGGATCAGCCCGAGCAGGATGTGCTCGGTGCCGATGTAGTTGTGGTTGAGCATCTTGGCCTCTTCCTGGGCCAAAACGACGACACGACGAGCTCGGTCGGTAAATCTCTCAAACATGTGATCACTCCCTTGGCACCAGGGGCAGGTGTGGCGCCGATACATCGAGAGTAACGAGGGAAGCCACCAAAGCGCGCCTCTGTTCGCCGCAGGCGTGACGGATGTCTCCACGCGGCCATCCTTGCGGCCTCGCGCAGGGAGGTAATACCCTCATCAGCGGGTCGGTGCGGCAGCCGCACCTGGTCGACGGCGGCGAGAGGCGGCACCATGGACGGCGTGGGCAATCCGCAGGTCCCGGCCCGCGCGAGCAACGGCCTCCCCGCGAAGCGGCCGCACCAGGCGGATGCCCGGAGCCAGGCGTCCCGGCCGCGCGTGACGCCGGGCGTGCGCTGGGGTCGCGGGCCGGCATCCGCTCGGCTGGATGAGCCGGTCTCGGTCACCGCGACGCTGCGCTCTCCCTTCGTCACGGGATTCGTCGGGGCTCTCGGCGTGCTCGCGGCCGTCGTGCTCGGTGTCGCGCTTGCGTCGCTCTCGACGATCCTGATCTCGATCGGCGCCGCCCTGTTCATCGCGCTCGGCCTCGACCCCGTGGTGCGGATGCTCGTCGCGCGGGGCCTGCGCCGCCCGCTCGCCATCGGGCTCGTCTTCGTGGCCCTCACCGTGATCGCCGTGCTGATCGTGCTGCTCGTGTTTCCGGTGTTCGTGCGGCAGATCGTGGCCTTCGCCCAGCTCGCGCCCGGCTACCTGGTCAACCTCGAGCACCAGGACTGGTTCATCTTCTTGTCGGACCAGCTCGGGATCATCGACCTCCCCGCCCTGTTCGAAGGGCTCATCGCGCTCGCGACCGACCCGGCGAGCTGGCTGTTCGTGGGGTCCGGCCTGGTCAGGGTCGGGGTCGGCCTCATCAATGGGGTGACCGGGGCAATGATCGTGCTGATCCTGAGCCTGTACTTCCTCGCGTCTCTCGACGGAATGAAGAAGGCGCTCTATGCGCTGGTGCCGCGCCCGCGCCGGCCGGGCTTCATCGACATCTCCGAGCAGATCACCGGCTCGATCGGCGGCTATGTGAACGGGATGCTGCTCCTCTCGTGCCTGAACTCGGGGCTCGGCCTCGTGGCGATGCTCATCATCGGGGTGCCGTTCGCGGGGGTGCTCGCGATCGTGGTCTTCGCGCTGGCGCTCGTGCCGCTGATCGGCTCGGTGTTCGCCGCGGCGATCGTGGTCGCGGTCGCCCTGCTCGCCTCCCCCGCGACGGCACTCTGGATCGGCCTGTACTACCTCGTGTACCTGCAGATCGAGGCGTACGTGCTCACCCCGCGGGTGATGAACAAGGCGATCGCCGTGCCCGGCTCGCTCGTGGTGATCGGGGCGATCGCCGGCGGGGCACTGCTCGGGATGCTCGGGGCGCTCATCGCGATCCCGGTCACGGCCTCGATCCTGCTGATCATCAAAACGGTCGTCGTGCCCCGGCAGGACCGCGTCCGCGCCTGAGCCCGAGCCCGAGCCCGAGTGTCGCCGTTCGCGCCGACAATCGCCGGTCCACAGGCGACGCTCGGCGGCAGCGGCGACACTCGGCGCTTCCCTCGTGTGCCGGCGGTTCTCAACGGGTGAGGGCGTGGCGAGCGGCGGTGACCATGGCCTCGATGCCGGTCTGGATCGTGGGGTCCTGCACGGGAGCGTAGAACGGCGAGTGGTTGAAGTGCACGTCCTGCATGCGGCCGGCGGCGATCGCGGCCCGGAACGCGGCGGGGTCGCCGCCCCCGGTGAACCAGAAGAACGACGGGCAGCCGGCGCGGGTGCCCCACAGGCCGAAGTCCTCGCTCGGCGCCGCCTGCGGGCCGACCCCCACCCGGCCGGCGCCGAAGCGTTCGGTGAAGAGCCCCGCGAACTCCGCTGTCAGGGCCGGCTCGTTGACCAGGGCGGGCACCGAGAAGGTGACCTCGATCTCCGGCGGGCGCGGCGACCCGGCCGCGGCGCACTCTCCGGTGACGATCCGGGCGATGGCCGCGAGCATCCGCTCACGCACGAGCGGTTCGTAGGTGCGCATGCTGATGCCGAGTTCGGCGGAGTCGGGGATGATGTTCTGCTTGGTGCCGGCGTGCAGGGTGCCGATGGTGAGCACGCCGAAGTCGGCGGCGGCGATCTCGCGCGACACGATCGCCTGGAGGCGCAGCACGACGGATGCCGCGAGCACGACGGGATCGACGGACTGCTCGGGGGTGGACCCGTGTGACCCCGTGCCGTGCAGCACGATGCGGATCGAATCGGCCGCGGTCATGACGCTCCCGGCGCGATAGAGCAGCTCGCCGGCCGGCCACGGGGTGACGTGCTGGCCGAGGGTGATGTCGGGCGTTCCGAAGCGGTCGAAGAAACCGTCGTCGATCATCGCGGCGGCGCCTGCGCCGAGCTCCTCCGCCGGCTGGAACACGAGCTGGAGGGTGCCCGACCAGTCCGCGCGCTGCCCGGCGAGGATCGCGGCGGCGCCGACCAGCCAGGTGGCGTGCATGTCGTGGCCGCAGGCATGCATGACGGGCGACTCCACGCCGTCGACGCCGACCTGGGTGACCGTGCTCGCATACGCCAGCCCGGTCCTCTCCGCGACCGGCAGGGCGTCGAAGTCGGCGCGCAGCAGCACGATGGGCCCGGCGCCGTTGCGCAGGATACCGACGACCCCGGTGCGGCCGACGCCCTCGGTCACCTCATAGCCGAGGGCGCGCAACCGCCCGGCGAGGAGGGCCGCGGTACGGTGCTCGGCAAAGGAAAGCTCGGGGTTCCGGTGCAGGTCCTCGTAGAGCGCGCGAAGCCCCGGGAGCAACTCCTCGATGGCCGCGGCCTGCGCCCCGGCGCCGGCGACGTCGGTGACGGCTTTGGCGGCAGCGGCAGCGCCGGCCGGGGCGGCCGCGTCGGCAGCGGGACCGGGGATCGGCGGCGTCCCCGCGGGGGTCTGATCGGACATGACGGCTCCTGGGCCGAGGGGGTTCGGTGACGCGAGGAGTGCTCGGCAGGTCCATAGTGGCCGCTCCGGGCGCCCTCCGCCAGAGTCTCCACCAATGACCGGGGAGTTGCGCCTAGGCTGCGAGCGTGAGCAACCTCGAACGTGACCCCTCCGAGCTCGTGATCGCCGGCGGCACCGGCGCCGTGGCGACCGCGACTCCCTCCGATTCGGTGGATGCGGGCAGTGCCACCGCTGGTGCGCGGACCGCCCCCGGCCAGACGGCGGATGCCGCAGCTCCGGTGCTCCTGCTGCTCCCGCGCGACGTGCCTCTCGGCGGCCCCCGGGCCATGAACGTGCGCCGCACCCTGCCCCAGCGCGGCCGGTCAACGATCGGGGCGTGGTGTTTCATCGACCACTACGGCCCCGACGAGATCGCACCTCCGGTCGTGCCCGAAACCGCGTCGGGGAACGCCACCGGCACCGGCACGGGCTCGGGCACTCGCGAGGAGGCGACGGGAGGCGTCGCGGACGGCGCCCGGCGTGGCATGGTCGTGCCGCCGCATCCGCACACCGGTCTGCAGACCGTCAGCTGGCTCTTCGAAGGCGAGATCGAGCACCGCGACAGCGCAGGCAGCCACGCCCCGGTGCTCCCCGGCGAGCTCAACCTGATGACCGCGGGGCGCGGCATCAGTCACTCCGAGGTGTCGACGCCCGAGACCCGGGTGCTGCACGGCGTGCAGCTCTGGCTCGCCCTGCCCGAGGAACACCGGCATCAGGCGCCGCACTTCGAGCACCTGAAGATTCCGCAGGCGCCGCTCGGCGGCGGGGCGACCGCGCGAGTGTTCATCGGCGGCCTCGCAGGCGACACCGGTGCCGGTACCGGCCCCCTCGTTTCGGCGGCCCGGGTCTACAGCCCGGTGCTCGGCGCGCAGGTCGATCTTCCGTCCGGTGCCGCGCTCGACCTGGACCTCGACCCCGCATTCGAGCACGGGATACTCGTCGACCGCGGACCGGTGCTCGTCGAGGGCGTGACGCTCGCGCGCAGCGAGCTGGGCTACCTCGCGGAGGGGCGCCGCAGCATCCGCCTGGAAAACCACTCGAGGCACCCGGCCAGGGTGCTGCTGCTCGGCGGCGAACCGTTCACGGAGAAGCTCGTGATGTGGTGGAACTTCATCGGCCGCACACACGAGGAGGTCGTGGCCTGGCGGGCCGAGTGGCAGTCCGAGGTCATCGACGGTGCGGATGCCGCGGGCCGCTTCGGCACCGTCGCCGGCTACCCCGGTCCCGCACTCCCCGCCCC
>NZ_JASJVI010000096.1:0-13162 GCF_035019865.1 Cryobacterium sp. 10I5 | reverse complement strand
GTGGCGGGGGTTCGGTGTCAGGGGGTGCGGATGCCCAGCCGCGGCAGCCGGGGGATCTCGGCGACCGAGCCTGCCGACTGCGGAACGATGACCTGCTGGGTCGCGGCCACGGCGATCTCCTCGCTCAGCACCTGGAGCACGACCGTCGCCGGAACGGTGCGCTTCACGACGGCGAGGGCGATCGGCCCGAGCTCGTAGTGGATGGCGCTCGAGGTGATCGCACCGACGCCGCGGCGTTCGGTCTTGCCGTCCGGGAGCCTGCGCACGGCCTGGACTTCGTCTCCGTGCACCGGCAGCACTCCCTGGGAGCCGTCGAGGTGCAGCAGCACGAGCCGCCGCGGCGGGTGCCCGAGGTTGTGTACCTTGGCGACGGTCTCCTGGCCGCGGTAGCAGCCCTTGTTCAGGTGCACGGCGCTGCGCAGCCAGTCGAGCTCGTGCGGGAGGGTCCTGTCGTCGACCTCGTTCGCCCGGCGCGGTCGCCACGCCGCGATCCGGAGCGCCTCGAGGGCGAGCAGCCCGGCCGCGCGCACGGCGCCGCTGCGCACGGCGCGCGTCACAGCGGGAAGCGCGGTGCGGGGCAGGAGGGCCTCGGTCCAGTGCCAGTCGGCGCCGGGATGTTCGGGGTCTTCCGCGTACTGGAAGCCGCCGGTGACGACGGCCGCCCACGGGTCGTGCCAGACGAGGGGGGTTCCGTTCGGAGCCGCGGGTTCGAGCGCGGGGACGGCCACGGCGAGGTCGCCGATGCTTCCCATCGTGCCGATGACGGCGTACTCCTCGGTGCGGTCGCGGAGTTCGACCCGCAGCATGAAGCGCATCCGGTCGAGCCAGGCGAGCAGTGCGGGCAACTCGGCGGCCTCGACGACGAGCCAGGCCTCTGTTCCGTCGTCGACGAGGCGCACCGCGTGCTCGACGTGCCCGGTGGGGTCGAGTACGAGGGTCTCAGCCGAATCCCCCGGCTTGAGGTACCGAAGCTCCTGGCTCGTGATCGAGTTGAGCCAGGTCAGTCGGTCGGGGCCGGAGACCCCGAGCACCGCACGGTTGGAGAGGTCGACGATGGCCTCGCCGGCGAGCAGGTGCCGTTGTTCGATCATCGGGTTGCCGTAGTGGGCGGCGACGCCGGCATCGAGGCCGGTGGCCTGCACGGCGCCCGGCAGGTCGAGGAGGGCTGAAGCGGATGCGGTCGGCGGGGTCATGAGGACTTCTTCCGGGGTTTACGTGACGCAGAGGCGCACATCGGGGACAACGCGGGAACCGCCGGGATTATTCGACCCGTTTGAGCCGGCCGGAGGCGTGGGTGCGCAGGCTCTGCCCGAGGGCGGCGATATCCCAGGCCCAGAGCAGGTGACCGTCGACGAGGCCGTACAGCCGGGTCGCCGCCGAGTATGCCTTGGCTCCCTGGGTGCGCATCACCGCGTCGGTCGCGAGGTCGATCCGCGGTCCCTTGACCTGGCCGAGGTAGATCTCGGCGACACCGCCGGGGTGCACGAGGGTGACGTCGATGTCGAAGCCGCCGTCGGCGTTACGGAGCGTCTCGACGGCGAACGCCGTCGTGAACGGGTGCATACCCTCTGCGGGCAGCAGGCCGGGCCCCGGGTCGCCTGCACCCTGGGGGCGGCTCAGGCGCCAATAGCCGGTCTCGGTCATGAGCGGGGTGTTCCCGACGAGGGCCGGCCCTGCCGCGACCGTGTCGCCGGCGTCGGCGGCGTCGGGGTTCTGGTCGGCGCCTGCACCGTCGACGTCCTCGTCGATGTGAGTTGCGGCATCCGCTTCGAGCCAGGTATAGGAACTGTAGTTCAGGTGCGGAAGGCCGTCGTGGCTGAAACTCAGCCGGTGGCCGAACTCACGCGTGACCTTGCGGCCGTCCGGCAGGGCGTAGTCGATGACGCCGGACCCCTCCCAGACGCCGAGGAGCCACGAGAGCGGAACGAGTTCGGAGGGGAGCTGGGTCGGTAGCTCGAACATCGAGGGTTACCGCTGCCCCCGGAACAGCTTGAACAACACGAGGCCGGACACCCAGGCGATCGAGAGACTCGCGAGCGCGAGGAGGCCCAGGAAGAAGATTTCGAGCGCGAGGATTGACATGACACCACCTTAGCTGCCGGCGAGAGTCGAAACGCCTGCGGACGGGCGTCCGGCGCGGCTTTACCAGTTCGTTACAGAAGCCCGGCGAGCGCGAAGGTTCCGGTCGCGGCGGCGAGGACGATGACCGCGCCGACGAGGCTCAGCGTCACCCGGTGTACGTAGCCCTCTTTTTGGCCGGTCGCGAGCTGGATGGAGAGGGTGCCGATGGTGCACCCCGCGAGGGAGAGGCCGATCCACACAAGGGAGCGACCGGGCGCCGCGAGGGCCCCCGTGAGCACCGAACAGACCACGGCGAACGCCCAGACCAGGCCGACGCTTCTCCACTGCCACTTCACTCCTCCATTCTGCCCTGCCAAACGAGCAATTGGCTGCACGCTAGGATTGGCCAACAATGGTTGGAGGGCCCGCGTGGCGCAATTATTGATCCTGACCTCCGCGGTCGGCGGGGAGGTCCTGCCGGCACTGGCGTTGCTCTCGCATGGAATCCGTGTCATTCCGGCCCAGCCCGACCAGCTCATCACCGCCCCGGATTCCGATGTCATCCTCGTCGACGCCCGTACCAACCTGATGGCCGCCAAGTCGCTGTGCCAGATCATGCAGACGACCGGCAGCCAGGTTCCGCTGCTGCTCGTGATCACCGAGGGCGGCCTCGCCGCGGTGAGCCCCGGCTGGGGCATCGACGACGTGATCCTCGACACGGCGGGTCCCGCAGAGGTCGACGCCCGCATCCGCCTCGCCGCAGGGCGCACGCCGCGGGCCGAGGAGTCCGCGCTGATCCGCGCCGCCGGCGTCGTCATCGACGAGGCGAGTTATTCCGCGAAGGTTTACGGCCGGCCGCTCGACCTCACCTACAAGGAATTCGAGCTGCTCCGCTTCCTCGCGGCCCACCCCTCCCGCGTCTTCACCCGCGAGCAGCTGCTCAGCGAGGTTTGGGGCTACGACTACTTCGGCGGCACGCGCACGGTCGACGTGCACGTCCGACGCCTCCGCGCCAAGCTCGGCGACCAGGAATCCCTGATCGGCACCGTG
The DNA here is from genome assembly GCF_035019865.1 of Cryobacterium sp. 10I5. Classification (NCBI taxonomy): domain Bacteria; kingdom Bacillati; phylum Actinomycetota; class Actinomycetes; order Micrococcales; family Microbacteriaceae; genus Cryobacterium; species Cryobacterium sp. 10I5. The sequence goes on along the minus strand of NZ_JASJVI010000096.1, from coordinate 10,051 downwards.
CGCAACGTCGGATACCGCTTCAACGTGCAGGAACCAGAGGTCGTGCGTGATCAGTCCGTCGCACGGGCCTGACGACAGCGCCTTCGCGCTCCAGTTCGCCGCGGTGACGGATGCCGCCGCCCGCGTCGACGGGTACGCCCCGCTCAACGAGCAGGCCACCCTCGATGTCGCGGCCGGGCGCCGCACTCCCCTGTTGCTGCGCGACGGCGATGCGATCATGGGCCCTGTCGTCGGGGCGCTCGTCCTCGGCGCCGGCGAGCTCGACCTCGTCGTGCACCCCGACTTCCGCTGGCACGGCCACGCGACCGCGGCCCTGACCGAGCTCTTCGGCGATCCCGCGTTTGCGGCGGATGTTCCGGACGGCCTGACCGCGTGGGCGCACGGCGATCACCCGGCGGCCCGCGCCCTCGCCGGGCGTTTCGGCTTCGACGCGGTCCGGCGCCTCCTGCAGCTGCAACTGGCGCTCGACGCAGCCGCACCTCCGGCAGCCGTTCCCCCGGCGACGACGGCAGCCGACGACATCGTCATCACGGCCTTTGACCCCGACACGGATGCGGACGCCTGGGTCGCGCTGAACGCCGGGACCTTCGCGGCGCACCCCGAGCAGGGCGGCATCACCGCGGCCGACCTCGCAGACCGCATGAACGAGGACTGGTTCGACGCGGGCGACTTCCTCGTCGCCCGCCACGACACCGCCCTCATCGGCTACAACTGGCTGAAGCTCGAGCAAGGGGCAGCGGAGGGGGAAATCTACGTCGTGGGGGTGAGCGCCGAGTGGAGCGGCCGCGGTCTCGGACGCCGGCTGATGACCGCCGGACTCGAACGGCTGCGACAGCGCGGGGTGACGCAGGCGACGCTCTACGTCGAAGCCGACAATGGGCCCGCCGTGCGGCTGTATCGCTCCCTCGGATTCACCGACCGCACGGTCGACGTACAGTACCGCCGCCGAACCCGATAGCCACTGTTCACCCGGAACCGTCGCACCGGCAGGTCCCGCGGTGTCAGGATGGACTCATGGACGGCGAAAACATTCAGGAAGAATCGGGTCTCGGAAGCGACTTCGATGACGATTTCGATCCCCTGACCGGCAAGGACGACCCGGAACTCCCCACGAACCGGTATCTCGACCGGGAATTGAGCTGGCTCGCGTTCAACCAGAGGGTGCTCGAGCTCGCCGAGGATCCGCTGCTCCCGGTGCTCGAGCGCGCGAACTTCCTGGCCATCTTCTCGAGCAACCTCGACGAGTTCTTCATGGTCCGCGTCGCCGGGCTCAAGCGTCGGATCCTGACCGGACTGGCCGTGCCGACGAACATCGGCACCGCACCGCAGGACGCCCTCTCAGACATCTCGGCGATGGCGCACGTGCTCCAGGACCGGCACGCCCGCGCCTTCCAGAAGCTCGTCAGCCCGGCCATGATGGACGCCGGCATCCACATCGCCACCTGGGACAGCCTCGACGAGGCCGACCACCGGTCGCTCCGCGACTACTTCTCCAACCAGATCTTCCCGGTGCTGATGCCGCTCGCGGTCGACCCGGTGCACCCGTTTCCCTACATCTCGGGGCTCTCGCTCAACCTCGCCGTGAGGGTTCGCAACTCGAAGACCGGCAAGCAGGAATTCGCCAGGCTCAAAGTACCGACGATGCTGCCGCGCTTCGTGCGCGTCGACCGCCGCGAGGGCTTCGACAACGTGCGCTTCATCATGCTCGAGGACCTCATCGCCAATCACCTCGGCGACCTGTTCCCCGGCATGGACATCCTCGAACACCACGTCTTCCGGGTCACCAGGAACGAGGACGTCGAGATCGAGGAAGACGAGACCGAGAACCTGATCAAGGCCCTCGAGAAGGAACTGCTGCGCCGCCGGTTCGGCCCGCCCATCCGCCTCGAGATCACCGAGGACATGGACGAGGTCACCCTCGGCCTGCTCGTGCGCGAACTCGACGTCACCGAGCAGGAGGTGTACCGGCTGCCCGCTCCGCTCGACCTCGGCGGACTGTTCGACCTGCGCGTGGACCGCCCGGACCTGCGCTACGTCAAGCACGTGCCGACCACGGCCGTGCAGCTCCTCGCGCCGGAGCCGAACGCCGAGCCCGATATCTTCAGCTCGATCGCGCGCCGCGACATCCTGCTGCACCACCCGTACGAGTCCTTTGCGACGAGCGTGCAGGCATTCCTCGAGCAGGCCGCCGCCGACCCTGACGTGCTCGCCATCAAGCAGACGCTCTACCGCACCTCCGGTGACAGCCCGATCGTCGAGGCGCTCATCGCGGCCGCCGAATCCGGCAAGCAGGTGCTCGCCCTCGTCGAGATCAAGGCCCGCTTCGACGAGCAGGCCAACATCTCCTGGGCGCGCAAGCTCGAGAAGTCCGGCGTGCACGTCGTCTACGGCCTCGTCGGCCTCAAGACGCACTGCAAGCTCGCCCTCGTCGTGCGCAACGAGAACGGCGTACTGCGGCACTACAGCCACATCGGCACCGGCAACTACAACCCGAAGACCAGCAGGCTGTACGAGGACCTCGGCCTGCTGACCGCGGACCCCCAGGTCGGCAAGGACCTGACCCGCCTGTTCAACGAGCTGTCCGGGTACGCGATCGAGAAGAAGTTCAAGCGGCTCCTCGTCGCACCCCTGCACCTGCGGCGCGGGCTGTTGAAGGCGATCAACCTCGAGACGCAGGCCGCCCTCGACGGCAAGCCATCCGGCATCCGCATCAAGGTCAACTCGATGGTCGACGAAGCCATCATCGACGCTCTCTACCGGGCCAGCCAGGCCCGGGTTCCCGTCGAGGTCTGGGTGCGCGGCATCTGCAGCCTGACGCCGGGCATCCCCGGGGTCAGCGAGACGATCAAGGTGCGGTCGATCCTCGGCCGCTACCTCGAGCACTCCCGGATCTTCTCCTTCCACAACGGCGGGGACACCCAGGTGTACATCGGCAGCGCCGACATGATGCACCGCAACCTCGACCGACGCGTCGAGGCCCTCGTGCGCCTCGTCGACCCCGATCACCTCACGGAGATCGATGGCCTGTTCAACCGCGCCATGGACGACCGCACGGCGTCCTGGTGGCTCGACAACACCGGCGAATGGACCCGCCACCACCTCGACGATTCCGGAAAGCCGCTCGACGACATGCAGGACCGATTGATGCAGCAGATCTCCCGACGCGTGCGGCCGACGGGTCGCCGATGAGTGCGGTTCTTCCGAACGGGCCGGTTTACGCTGCCGGCGCGGTCTGCTGGCGCCTGATCGACGGCAAGATGAACGTCCTGCTGGTGCACCGCACGGTCTACGGCGACGTGACCATTCCCAAGGGAAAGGTCGACCCCGGCGAGACCATGCCGCAGACGGCGGTGCGTGAGATCGAGGAAGAGACCGGACTCGCGGTCGCCCTCGGCGTGCCGCTCGGCGAATCGCGGTATTCGCTCGGCAACGGGCGGGAGAAGGTCGTGCAGTACTGGGCCGCCGAGGTCCACCCCGCGGAGATCCAGCGCTCGACCTTTGTGCCGAACAGCGAGATCGCGGCGATCGAATGGGTCACGATCAAGAAGGCCCGCAGCTACCTCAGCTACGCGCAGGACGTCGAGATCATCGACGCCTTCGCCGAGCTCGCCGACCGCGGGGTGACGACGACGTTCGCCCTGATCGCACTCCGGCACGGCAAGGCCGTCACCGGTTCGAGCTGGGCAGGGCCCGACAGCACGCGGCCCCTCACCGAACGCGGCGTTGCCCAGGCAGTGGAACTCGTGCCGACCGTGACGGCATGGCGCCCGCGCCGCATCGTGTCGAGCACGGCCACCCGGTGCGTCACCACCGTCGCGCCGCTCGCGGCCGCGACGGGCATCCCGATCAAGCGCACGGAGCTGTTCAGCCAGGATGCCTTCGAGCAGGGCGTTGCGGATGTCCGCGCCGGCATCGGCAAGCGCATCCGCTCCCGTAAGACCGCCGTCATCTGCAGCCACGGACCGGTGCTTCCCGAGATCCTGCACGAGATCGCCCTCGCCACCGGGAGCACCTTCGGACTGTACATCGAGGAGGCTTCCCACCTCGACATCGGCTCCTTCTCGGTCGTACACCTGTCGCGCGAGAACCCGAGCGCCGGGATCCTCGGCATCGAGACCTACCGACCGAGCGTCTGAGGGCCGACGGCCCGCCGAACGGCCCGTTGACGTTAACCTTCCGTTCATCTTCCGGAGGGGGTGTCGTTAAGCCGTCGGATTATCGTCTGACCGGGGCCAGCACCGGCCCCGCCCTGCAGTCAGTTTCACTGCCGTCAACCCTCGAAAGGGAAAATTCGTGAATCTCAAGCGTTTTGGCCGACCCGCGGTCATCGCCGTCGCCGCCGCTCTCGCACTCTCCTCGTGCGCATCGAACGAAGCCGGCACCGGCTCGAGCACCACCGCAGCAACAACCAGCACTTTGACCGGAACGCTCACCGGCGCCGGCTCCTCGGCTCAGGGCTCGGCCCAGGAGGCCTGGATCTCCGCGTTCCAGACCGCCAACCCGAACGTTACGGTCAACTACGACCCGTCCGGCTCGGGCGCCGGCCGCTCCACCTTCATCGCGGGCGGCTCCGACTTCGCCGGCAGTGACTCGTACCTCGGGGACACCGAGCTCGCCGGCACATTCGCCTCCTGCGCCCCTGGCGCGAAGGCCGTCGACCTTCCGGTCTACATCTCCCCGATCGCCGTCGTCTTCAACGTCGCCGGCGTCACGGACCTCAAGCTCGACTCCGCGACCCTCGCGCACATCTTCCGCGGTGAGATCACGACCTGGAACGACCCGGCCATCGCCGCGCTCAACTCCGGCGTGACCCTCCCGGCAACGGCGATCACCGCCGTGCACCGCTCGGACGACTCCGGCACCACGAAGAACTTCACCGACTACCTCTTCCAGACCGCACCGACCGTGTGGACCGACAAGCCTGCCGACCCCTTCCCGATCAAGGCCGGCGAAGGCGCCAAGGGCACGTCCGGTGTCGTTGACGCCGTGACCAACGGCGTCGGCACGATCGGCTATGTCGACGCGTCCAAGGCAGGCAAGCTCGTCGTTGCGAAGATCAAGGTCGGCGACACCTTCGTCGGCTACACCGCAGAAGCCGCTGCCGCCGTCGTCGCCGCGTCCCCCCTCGTCGCGGGACGAAACGCGAACGACCTCGCGATCAAGATCAACCGCACCACGACCGACCCGACGCACTACCCGCTCGTGCTGGTCAGCTACGCGATCGTCTGCACCGAATACGCCAAGCCCGCCCAGGGCGAGCTCGTCAAGGCCTACGTGTCGTACATGGCCGGTGCTGACGGCCAGAAGGTCGCCGCATCCGCCGGTGGCGCCGCACCGCTCTCGGCCGACCTGTCTGCCAAGGTCGCCGCGGTTCTCGCGACCGTCAAGTAACACCCGTTTCACCGGCAGCACCCGCACTACCAGCACCACCGAAGTCTGCCCGGCCCGGGCCCGCGTCGTATCAGCGGCCCGGACCGGGCAGACTGGGGTGTGCGGTCCCCGGACCGCACACCGTTTTCGTTCCACAACCCGAAACTCAGGGAGACGCCCGGTATGACCTCCGTAGTTGCCCGCGATCGCATCCGCGCCCCGCAGCGTCCCGGCGATGTGGTCTTCTCCACCGCGACCGTCGTCGCCGGCAGCCTGATCCTCGCCGTGCTCGCCGCCGTCGCCGGGTTCCTGTTCGTCCAGAGCCTGCCCGCCTTCGTGGCCGTACCGGCCGACTTCAGCGGCGGCTTCACCAACTTCTGGGCTTACGTCTGGCCCCTCGCCTTCGGCACGCTCTGGTCGGCGCTGCTGGCCATGATCATCGCGATCCCGCTCGCGATCGGCATCGCCCTCTTCATCTCGCACTACGCCCCGCGCAGGATCGCCCAGGGCCTGGGCTACGTCATCGACCTCCTCGCCGCCGTGCCGTCCGTGGTCTTCGGCCTGTGGGGCATCGGCGTGCTGGCCCCGCTCGTCCAGCCGTTCTACTCGAACCTCGTCGATTGGTTCGGCTGGTTCCCGCTCTTCGCCGGGCCGGTCTCCGGCACCGGACGCACCATCCTCACCGTCGCCATCGTGCTCGCGGTGATGGTGCTGCCGATCATCACCGCGCTCTGCCGGGAGATCTTCCTGCAGACCCCCGTGCTCTACGAGGAAGCCTCTCTCGCCCTCGGCGCGACCCGCTGGGAGATGATCGCGATGGCGGTGCTCCCGTTCGGTCGCTCCGGCATCATCTCCGCGTCGATGCTCGGCCTCGGGCGCGCTCTCGGCGAGACCATGGCCGTCGCGATGGTCCTCTCCCCGAGCCCAACGGTCCTCTTCCAGTTGCTCACCTCGCAGAACCCGACGACCATCGCCGCGAATATCGCGCTGAACTTTCCTGAGGCGCACGGCGTCGGCGTGAACATCCTGCTCGCCACCGGCCTGATTCTCTTCGTCATCACCCTCGCGGTCAACATGATCGCCCGCTACATCATCAACCGCCGCAAGGCCTTCTCAGGAGCGAACTGATGAGCAGCACGACCGCCACCCGGGCCGCGAACACGCCCCAGGCCAACGCGTACGCCGCGGGCAAGCTGCCCCGGAACTCCACGCTCTACGTGCTGCTCTCGAGCTGGATCGTCTCCGGAGCGGTCTTCCTGGTGCTTCAGCTGTCGGGGGCGACTTCAGGGTTCAACATCGTCGGCACGATCTTCTTCGGCACGGTGCTCTACTGCGTCGCCATCTACGCGCTCTCGTACGCCGTCGAAGGCGTTCGCAAGGCGAAGGACCGCCTCGTCACCGCGCTCGTCACCGCCGCCTTCGTGATCGCACTGCTGCCGTTGATCTCGCTGGTCTTCACGACGGTCGCCAACGGGCTGCCGGCCTTCCTCACCCCGACGTTCTTCACCGAATCCCAGCGCAATGTCGTCGGCGCGGGCGGCGGCGCCCTGCACGCCATCATGGGCACCCTCGAGATCACCGGCGTCGCCACGCTCATCTCGGTGCCGATCGGCCTCCTCGCCGCGATCTACCTCACCGAGTACGGACGCGGCCGGCTGGCCCAGGCGATCACCTTCTTCGTGGACGTGATGACCGGCATCCCCTCGATCGTCGCCGGACTGTTCGCCTTCGCCTTCTTCGCGCTGCTCTTCAACGACGCGGGCATCCGGTTCGGTTTCGGCGGTGCGGTCGCGCTTTCCGTCCTGATGATCCCGGTCGTGGTGCGCTCGAGTGAGGAAATGCTCAAACTCGTGCCGAACGAGCTGCGCGAGGCCGCATACGCCCTCGGCGTGCCGAAGTGGCTGACCATTCTCAAGGTGGTGCTTCCGACCTCGATCGCCGGCATCGTCACGGGCATCATGATCTCGATCTCCCGGGTCATCGGAGAGACGGCCCCGCTGCTGATCATCTCCGGCTTCACGGCGAGCATGAACTACGACCTGTTCAGCCAGCGGATGATGACCCTCCCGGTGTTCGTGTACACCCAGTACGCGAACCAGGGCGCGGACACCCAGGCGTATCTCGACCGGGCCTGGGCGGGTGCACTCACCCTGGTGCTCATCGTCATGCTCCTGAACGGCCTCGCGAGGCTCATCGCCAGAATCTTCTCCCCCAAGCTCGGCCGCTAGGCTCCACCCGGCCGCTGGCCGCAACTCGAAGGATCACATGTCCAAGCGCATTGAAGTCAACGACCTCAACGTCTATTACAGCAAGTTCCTCGCTGTCGAAAACGTCACGCTGACGATCGAGCCCCGCACGGTGACCGCCCTGATCGGGCCGAGCGGGTGCGGAAAGTCCACCTTCCTCCGCACCCTGAACCGGATGCACGAAGTCATCCCCGGCGCCTACGTCACCGGCGAGGTGCTCATCGACGGCAACAACCTCTACGGGACCGGCGTCGACCCGGTGCTCGTGCGCCGCCAGGTCGGCATGGTGTTCCAGCGGCCGAACCCGTTCCCGACCATGTCGATCGGCGACAACGTGCTCGCCGGCGTGAAGCTCAACAACCGCCGCATCTCCAAGTCAGACGCGGACGCCCTCATCGAGAAGTCCCTCCAGGGCGCCAACCTCTGGAACGAGGTCAAGGACCGCCTCGACAAGCCCGGATCGAGCCTCTCCGGCGGCCAGCAGCAGCGACTCTGCATCGCCCGCGCCATCGCTGTGCAGCCCGACGTGATCCTGATGGACGAGCCGTGCTCGGCCCTCGACCCGATCTCCACCCTCGCGATCGAGGACCTCATCGAGGAGATGAAGGCCGAATACACGATCGTGATCGTCACGCACAACATGCAGCAGGCATCCCGGGTCTCCGACCGCACCGGCTTCTTCAACATCGCCGGCACCGGCAAGCCCGGCAAGCTCATCGAGTACAACGACACCACGACGATCTTCTCCAACCCGTCGGTGCAGGCCACCGAGGACTACGTCTCCGGCCGTTTCGGCTAAATCAGCGCTGAACGAATTCGACGGAGTTTTTGGTTTTCGACCCCCTAGGAGGCCGGGTAAACCGGTTCAGATCGCAAAAACTCCGTCGAATTGGTTAGGGCTCGGGGCTAGTCGGTGCGACCGAGCAGGTACGCGTTGAAGACGCGCGTGCGCGGCAGGTCGGTCGCGAGCGGCAGGCCGTCGAGCTCGGTCACCGCCACGACCAGGCGGATGCTCGACAGCAGCCAGACGGCATCCGCTGCCCGCAGCTCCGCGACGGTGACGTCCCGGTATTCCACCGGTTCGCCCTGCTCCCTGAGGTGCTCGAAGAGGCTCTGCTGGGTGGTGCCGTGCAGGATTGCCCCGCTCGGCGCCGGCGTCACGTACACTCCGGCCGAACGGATGACCACGCTCGACGTCGGACCCTCCATCACGTAGCCGTCGTGAGTGAGGAATATCGTGTCGTCGGCCCCGCGACGCCGCGCCTCACGGAGGGCGGCCATGTTGATCGCGTAGCTGAGCGTCTTGGCTCCCATCAGCAGCCACGGAGCGGCCTCGGCGACGCCGCGCGGGTAGCCGCGATCGAGGGTGATCGCCCGTACCCCGTTTTCGCGCGCGGCGGAGTGGTCGGGCGCGCGGGTCGCGTGCAGCCATGCCGTCAGCGCCGGCCCGGACTGGACGCCTCGGCTGAGCACGAATTTGAGGGCGAGCTCGCCCTCGTGGGGCACCCGGGAAACCGCGTAGCCGATGGCCTCACGCCATTGCGCCGCGTTCGGCACCGGGAGGTCGCAGATCTCCGCCGAATGGCGCAGTCGGCTGATGTGCGCCTCGACCTCCTGCGGATGGCCGTCGACGACGCTGAGCGTCTCGAAGATGCCGTCACCGCGCTGGGTGCTCAACTCCCCTACCCGGAGCGCCGGGGCGGTCGAGTCCATCTCGTGGAAGGTGCCCGCGAACTCCGTCTGGGCGGAATCGGCGGGCACCGGGTCGATCAGCAGGGTGAATGGCAGCGTCATGCCCCGAGCCTAGTTGCGGATCAGGAACTCTGGATGGCGACGATCGGAGCCGTCGTGGGCTGTTTCGAGCCGCCCTTGGGCTCGACGGTCATGCCGATCGTGTCGCCGGCGGTGAGGCTGCCGTCGAGGACCCGCCACGCGGTTCCTCCGTTCGCACTGACGCTCGTGTCGAGGAGACCGGCCGAGACCGCTCCCCCGGCTCCGATGTACCAGAGCTGGTAGTCCTGGTCTCCGGAAAGCGCCGGCAGGCCGTCGACGACGAGCGCCGACAGGCTGCTCGTGTCGGACCAGACCAGGGTGGCCGCGTGGCCGTCTGCGGTCGTCGCCGAAGCCCGCTGGACGTCCGGTGCCGCGTTGAGCTGGGCGAGGGATGCCGCCTGCTGGGCCGCGAAGGAATCGGAGGTGCCCGACGGGCCGGCCAGTCCCAGGCCGACGAACGTGCCGCCGACGAACAGGGCGACAGCGGCGGCCGCAGCGAGCAGGAGGCTCGCGGGCCGCTGGAACCAGCGCTTGCGTGCCCGCTCTGCGGCGCTCCGGCCGGAACTCGAGCCTGCGCCGGTGCCGGCCGCCGAGGGATCCGCGGAGACAACCGGGGTTGCCTGCGCGGAGGGGGGAACGGGCGGGACCGCGGCGAGGCGGGG